>JAOZMR010000092.1 GCA_029934215.1 Pontiellaceae bacterium
CCCTTTGGCATTTTCGATTTTCGATTGATGATTGCCGATTTGAGAAGCCCCCTTTGGCATTTTCGATTTTCGATTGATGATTGCCGATTTGAATAACACCCGCCATTCGGCTCTCTGTTTCTCACCTTTCACGTTTCCTTCTTTAGAAACTTCTTTGTTTGTCTATCGCCAAATAAATGGCGGGTAGGCTTCTATGTCGCCTCGTAGGTGGCGGGCGAGGAGTTGGGCTTGGAGGTGTGGGAGGAGCCCGATTTTGCATTTCTCTCCAAGATATGGATGGGTGATTTCGTCTTGTTTGCGTTTCTGCCAGGTGGTGAGGAGGGTTTTGCGGGCGTCATCGGTCATGGTGACGGCTCCGCCTGCGGAGTCTTTGAAGTCTTTGGACTGGATTTGTCGGCGGTTGATGAGGGATAGGACGAGGCGGTCTGCGAGGACGGCGCGGAATTCTTCCATGAGGTCTAGGGCGAGGGATGGGCGTCCGGGTCGGTCGGTGTGGAGGTATCCGACGCAGGGGTCGAGGCCGACGCCTTCGAGTGCGGAGCGGCAGTCGTGAACGAGGAGTGTGTAGGTGAAGGAGAGGAGGGCGTTTATGGGGTCGGTTGGCGGGCGGCGGTTGCGTCCGGTGAAGGCGAAGGCTTCGTCGTTTACGGTGATGAGTTTTGGGAATTCGGCGAAGTAGGATGCGGCTGCTTCGCCTTCGTTTCCGCGTAGTTGGTCGATGGGCATGGGTTTTTCCAAGCGTTGGATATATTGCCGGAGGCGTTGTTCGGCTTTTACCAACTCATTGCATGAGGGCTTGCTGTTTTCTTTTTCGCCGTGGTCGCGCTGGGCGCGGCGCAGGACGGTGCGGGCGTTGGCGATTTTTCCGATGAGCATGTGGCGGGCGATGTTTACAGCGGCTTCGGGTTTGTCGGCGGTTCGGTATTGTTCGCGCCGAAGCAGGACGTTTCCAGAAACAGGTCCTTGGATGCGAGCGAGGAATTTTCCGTATTGGGAGAGGAAGGATACTGCGACGTTGTTTTCGGCGCAGTGGTGCATGAGGAATGGGCTCATTGAGATGGCTCCGAAGCAGACAATTCCGTCGAGGGTGTGGATGGGGAGGCGGAGGCGGTTTTCTTTTTCGACCCGCACGACGACGGATTGCCCTTCTTTGTGGAGGTAGGCGTTTTGGGTGGTGACGTATAGGGTGTTGAGATGTTTTTTCATGAGGGGACGTTGTTGGTTGTTTGTTATTGGCTATTTGTTTTTCAGGAATCCAAAACTTCTTTCAAATAATCAAAAACGGGTTTTTGTTTTTGAGGCATACAGATTTCGAGTAGGGAGCAGGCGTCGCATTTCTTTTTGTTGTATTCGGCGGGCGGGGTTTTTCCGTTTTGAATTAATGCGTGCAGTGCGGCGGCGGTTTGTTCGGTTTCTTTCCGAAGTTCGGAAGAAAATTCGACGTTCTGACGGCGGCGGGATGTTCCGTAGAAGATGGCGCCTTCTTTGATTTCTACGCCCATGGTTTCTTCCAGACAGATCGCTTGCGCGCAGAGTTGCACCCAGTCGCAGTGCGTCGGTTTTGGGCGTCCGCGTTTGTGTTCGACGGGAAACACCCTGCCGGGTGATTTCAAATCTGAGATTTCAGATTTTAGATTTGGGTGAAATTCAATGGCGTCGGCTTTGCCGATGAGCCCGAGGCGAAGGGAGCGCAAGAGTACTGCGTATTCGGTGCGAATGCCGTCGCGGGTTTCGTGTTCGGGGCGGTCGACGCGGTCGTGCTGGGCTCGGCCTTCGGCAGTGTAGCGGTTTTCGATCCATTGTTGTTCGACGTGAATGAGTGCGCATTGACGCGGGCAGTAGATGTAGTGTTGTAGAGCGGAGAGCGGGAGGAGGTCGGCGTCGGTGAATTTCATTTTAGTTTCTCCAGTTTTTCGAGCAAGCATTCACGCATCTGCGGCTTGTCTTTTGGATAGAGGGAGATGAGCTTTTTTCCTTGTTGTTGGTAGAGTTTTTGCTTTTTGAGCATTCCAATCTTGTAGTCGGCGGTGTTCATTCCCCAGTATTCGATGTAGATGTCGAGTTCGGGTAGATAGAAGTCGGGGCGTATGGCGTAGCCGTTTAGAATGCGGAAGCGTTCGTCGTAGCGATAGCTGAGGTTTTCTGCGTGTAGGATTGTGCAAATCCGGCGTTCGCCGTCCGATTGCACCCAGGTGCCGTCTGGGGTGCGGATTTTCTTTTGCAATTCCACTTTGGTTTCGAAGTTGCGGCGGTCGAGAAATACTTCGTCGAAGCAGTGGTCGCAGAACGGACGCTGGAAGGCTTTTTGCGAGCGGATGTATTCGTCGTGCTCCAGCTTTACGCCGCATCGGCGGCAGAGATGCACAACGCTTCGTTCTGCGATTTCTACGGCGGTGCGGATGGTTTTCCCTGCGGTCAGGACGCTGCGTTTTACGTAGGGTTTTTCGACGGGGTTTTTGTAGAGGTCGCGGAGGTCTGGAAGAGTTTCTTTTGCTGCCGCGCCGAATGCGCCGAGTGCTTTGGCGGAGTATTGGCGTACTTGTGGGTGGGCGTCTTGGAGAAGCGGGTGGAGCGCATGAACTGCCGCGGTTGCTGGAACTATTTCTGCGAGTTTGCCGAGGGCGGAGGCGGCAAGCCGCCGCACGAGCGGCGATTGCGAGTGGGTCAGTTGCACCAATTCGCCGAGCGCGTCCGCTGACGCGCTTTTGCCTAGCGCGGTTGCTTGTGCCGCTAGTTTTCGTTCGTTTGTGCTGTTCATGACTTACGTTGACTCTTTCAAAGTATCCATTGCGTCGGGGAGCGAGGTGTGTTGTTCGACGCGATGGAGATTTTTTTATGTTAGAATACAGTTCTCTACGTCTCGTAGATTGAACTTTGCTCGCCCGATCCGGAGTGGGACGTCGTCTTTTTTCGATTCGGGAATCAACAATGTGTTGAGCATCAGTTTTCCGGTCAATTCGTCGGTGAACCCGAAGAAGTTGAGTCGGACGTTCTCGCCGATCATTGCGCCGAATCGTTTATTCACTTGCGCGATGGCTCGCTCCCGATCCTCGGCAAAAAATTGATAGCCTTTCTCGTCTGGATCGATGGGAAAGTCTAGAGTCTCTTCTTTTTCCAGTGATTGGAAAAAATCGATTTGATCGTCGTTTTGCATGGTGAAAGGTCCTCTGTGTTTCCAAGGGTTGGACGGATGATTTAGTGCATTTTCCAACCCTTGGAAGTTTTGGCTATAGTTTTTCGTCGATTTCAACGCCGTCTGGTGCATCGCCGATCGATACGTCGTAGTCGGAGAAGGAGCGCGGTGGTTTGTCGTCGCAGTTTTTCTCAACCTTCACGAGGTTGAAGAGTTTTTGCGCGGGTGCGTTTCCGAGTTCGGAGGCGTGCTTGAAGACGATCAGTTTTTGCGGAGCCATTTCGCCGCGAGCGGCGGAGCGATCGTGGTCAAACATGTTGAGCAACGCATTCCAGAACAGTTCCAAATCCTCTTCGGAGAATCCGGTCTGTTTCGCCAACGGCGCAGAGATGAATCCGTGCACTTCGTAGAGACCGTAGGGGATTGTGAATTTGCGACCCATGGTGCGGTTGTCGCCTTTTTGTTTTTCAGCTTCTTTTTCCGTCGCAACCGCCATGCGTGTGATGGTGTGTTCGCCGGTGAAGATGCGATCTTTGCTTCTGGCGAATCCGAGCTGAACGGGGCCACGAACTTGTCCGCAGTTGAATTCTTTCAGCGACATGACTGCTCCAAAGGTTCGAATGTCGAAAAAGTTTTTGCACATCCATGCTTTGGCTTGCGCTCCAGCAGTGGCTCCGTCTTTTTCCTCATCCGAAAGCGCTTCGTAGGCTTTCTTTTGCTGTAGGGTGAGAATGGCTTTTTCTTTGATGTAGATTTCGAACGGAGGTTGTTCGTCTTTTGCGAGTGCAACGTAGTTGCGTATTTTGCGTTTGAGGCAGACGTCGGTGACGAGACCATTGCCAGTTTCTGGGTCGATGCGTGGAAGGTTCCCGGCATCGGGGTCGCCGTTGGGGTTTCCGTCTTTGATGTCGAATAACAATACGAATTCATAGCGGTTTTTGATCGCGTTGCATTCTTTCACGACGACTTCTTCTTTTTCTTCATTCATTTCAAACAATTCACTCATACTTCTTCTTCTTGTTCTTCAGTTTCCTTTTTCGTAAAAAAATCTTGTCGTTGATGGTAGTAGCCAATCGAGAAACGACCTTGGTCTTCTAGGCTGAGGATGGCTGGAATTCCTTCCGGAAGAATCAGTCCTTTCACCTCTTGTATCAGTTGCTCCAGCCATACGGTGCTTTTGCCCGAATTTCGGATTTTTGAGAGGTGATGAATTGCCAGTTTGTCGAGCCGAACAAATGTCACCAGCGGGGTGCTGGATGCTGCACCGAAATAGGTGTCGCGGATCGTTTTGTTCAAGCTTCTTCCCTGCGCTTGTTCTTGAATGCGTTCAAGGACGGCGAAGAGCCGGCCGAGCACGTAGCCGATGTTGTCGTATGTTTTATCCAATGCCATGGAGACCTCCTTTTGGTTTGATTTTGAAATTCGGGCATGTCGAACGAGAAATCCTTTAATGATGGATGCGCGGGCAAAGGTGATTTTCTGCTCCGCTTTGTTGCGCCGAACGGCATTCGCAAAGAGCGTGCGCGGATATGCTGTTCCGGTCAGCACTGCTCGCGCAACTTCTCCGCCGAGATTGGGCGGGATATTTTCGGACTTCCGCCCCATCGCCGTGGAAACGAGAAGCTGGAATAGGGAAAGGAACTCTGGGTCGTGCGGGGCGCGAACGATTTCCAAATCTTGGAAATGTTCGGCGACGCGCTCCTTGAGTTCCTTCACGTTTCCGTCGTGCCAAAAGCGAATGGAGATGCGCGATGCGTTGGGCGCAAGGCCGAGGACGTAGAATGGCAGATCTTCCTCTTCGGAGGGAATTCCCGTTCGTACGGCGGAAAGCAGTCCGCGAATTTTATCGTAGCTGACCGCGTCTTCTCCTGTGTTCGGCGAGAGATAGTCGAGGAAGTCCGATTCGAAATCGCACGGATTTTTCGCCCAGAAAACGGTGCTGGCATCGCCCACTTGCATTCGTTGATCGGAACCTTTTGCCAACAAGTGGTTGAGCGCGGTTGTGTAGGCAAACTCTACGGATTGTCCAACGGGAGCGTTGTATCCCTGTTTTTTTCCATAAGAAGAAACCGAATCGAGATTGAACGAAACGATGTTCGCGCCGGAGGATTGCGCACCCCAAACGCCTTTGATTGAGGTGTGAAGTTTGGCTGGAACATCTAAGGCGCCTCGAACCGAACAGCTTTGTTGAGCACCGCTGGGTTTGTTTTTTTCGAGAATGGTGGATACCGCGTCTGGGCGCTGGCAAATCAGCTGTGTTTCGTTGGAAAGAATGAAGGAGATGTTTCCGCCGTCCTTTTCAACATCCTTCCAAACGGGATGTTCAAAAACGGAGTCGAAGTCGCCCAGTGTAAGAAAAGCAATCAGTGATTGAATTCCTGCATCTTCACTCGACTCAAAAACATCTTCGATTTTTTTCACAAACGCTTCGTGTTGCTCGGGACATCGGGCTTGCAATTTTTTCAGCACCTTCTTTTTTTCGGAAAGCGGTTTCTTTTTGACGGTTTTCATTTTAGCGAGCTTGTCGGAGCGCAGGACGCGTCCGAAGACGTAGGGCGATGTGTCCCAGCACAAATTGGCGGCGACCCCGATCGTTCGTTTTACGGCCTTTGGAACCAAGGATGTGCGCCCCGTTCGTTTTGCTCCGGTTCCCTCACGAATGTCGCGGACGGTTTCAAACTCTCCAGATTCGTTGAGCACGATCAGAAAGTTGATGGTTTTTTGTTCAAAACCAAGCGGCGCGATGTCGGCGGATGGATCGTCTAGAAGGCGCTGATAATAATCGGCTAATGCGTTGAGAATCATGAGTACACCTCCGCGTTTCGCAGGTCGATGATTCCGTCGTTCATTTGGGCGTGGAAAAACTTCGGCATGGGTTCTCTTCCTCTGTAGTCCATGTCGTAGAGCATCCATCCGAGGTCTTTTGTTTTTCCAAGGGTTGGAAGCTTTTCGGCGTCTTTTTGAATAAATTCGAAGTCGACGGGAAACTCGCGGCATCCGAAATAGGGACGATGAAAGCACGCGCCTTTTGAGGCTCGGCGGATGAACATTTGTTCAAACTTGGTGACAGAATCTTCCGAGCCCGCTTTCGGTGTCATTTCGAATTCGGCGTGAATGACATAGGAGACATCGCGAAGAAAAAGCCCAGCCCGTTGCTGGCGTTCCTTTTCGATGAACAGGCCAAGCGGCTTGTCGCTTTCGCCAGACAGATGTTTTGCGGAAGGTTTTGTCGCCTTTTTGCCCACTTCATTGCGCCGGACGGATTCCCATTTGATTGGGTTGAGCACGTCGATTTGAAGGATGTTCCATTGGATGGCGGGTTTCCACAGAATCGCTTCGAGGATTCCGCGTGCGGCTGACGGGGTCATCACATCGTAGCTGACCCGCTCTACTTTCATTTCCGGTCGGGTGAAGCAGGCGTTCTCGCCGTTCACCTTGATTCGGAATGGATTGCTTTTGCTCATGTTTTTTCTCCTTAAATGATAGTGGTTTCTGGCTCGTAACAGTCGATTTGATCGGGCGGAGTGAATCCGTAGATTGTGCCATAGAGAATGTTATTATCCAGAAAATAGGTTCCGGGATAGTCGGGCAGTTCGCGGGCGTGTCCTTCGTCGATCAATTTCCTCATGACGTTTTTTGGGATGTTGATTGTGTAGCGCTGTAGCTTTCGGAAGAGACTGCGGGCATCCCAGTCGAGGAGATTGTCTACGATTTTCGGAGCGTCACCAAATGGGACGATGAGCGGGAGTTGCCATCCGTTTTCGATCAGCCGGAATTCTTGCGCGGCAGTGCGGAAGCTGAAGTCGAGATTCCCGCTGAGTAGCGGTCGGATGTTTTTCTTGTCCAGCTCGCTTTCGCCAAGCTGAAAGAAGCGTTGCTTGAAATAGCTCTCGAAGGTTTCGGGGAGAAAGATGTTTTCGAGGCGGTCTTCCTGCAAATACTCCCGAGCAAGGGAAGCGGGCGATTGAACGTAGTCGGGCTGATTTTCCGGCACGAAGACGACGGTTTTTCCAAGGGTTGGAAGTTTTCCTTCGCGGTTGCAGCGTCCGGCAGCCTGCGCGATGGAGTCGAGTCCGGCGAGTGCTCGATAGACCACGGGGAAATCAAGATCGACCCCCGCCTCAACGAGCGAGGTGCTGATTACGTAGAGCGGGGCATTCTCTTTTTCCAATCGTTGGAAAATGGTTTCCAAGGTTTGGAAGCGGTGCTCCGCGCACATGTTTGTGGAGAGATGAATGGTTTGCTCTTCCGGCAGACGTTGCGCCAGCGTCCGGCAATCGTCTTTTCGATTTACGATACACAAAACGGATTGGTTTTCGTCCAAGATGGAATCCGCAATTGTTTCGATTGTCACGGGCGACAAGTCATGAAACCGCTCCACGTTCACGCGTTGTAAGTTTGTTGTGAGCGACGCTGGGTTTTCAATGATTTCCGTGATGCAGTCGAAGCCTTCTTTGAAATTAAAATCGAAGCTTTCGGTTTTTGTGAGCACGGGTTGTGTTGCCGTGCAGAGTACGGGCGTGACGCCGTAGTGACGATGCAGTTCGCGAATGGCGAAAACGGACGGGCGCAGAAATGGGGGCGGCAAGCATTGCGCTTCATCGAAAATGACCACGCTATTCGTGATGTTGTGCAGTTTTCGGCACTGCCCTTTGCAAGCGTGAAGCGATTCAAAAAACTGGACGGCGGTTGTGACAATAATTGGCGCATCCCAGTTTTCTGTAGCCAATCGACTGCGCCGAGTTTCTCTCTTTTCATCGTCATCCGCCACACTGCTATGATGTTCTAGAACCGCATTTCCAAACCTTGGAATTTTTCGAAAAACCTCTGCGGTCTGTTCGATGATGTTGGTGTAAGGAATCACATAGATGATGCGACGTTTCCCGTGCTTCACAGCATGACGCAACGCAAACGCCAACGAAGATAGCGTTTTTCCGCCGCCCGTCGGAACCGTCAGCGAAAAGACCGCCGAATCTTTTTCTGCCGCAGTTCGACACTGCGTCAAAACATCGGCTCGAATCGTATTCACGGGCGTTGAGTCTGCTGTTCGACACAACTCATCCATATAGGAATCGAACGCAGGAAGAAGTTCTTTGAGTTCGGGATATTCGTCATTCCGCAGATCAGCCCGTCCTTCATCCATAAATGCTTCTGTATCGAGAAAGTCCGCATCCAGTAGGCATGAGAAAAGCATTCGTATAAAAAAGGCGACATCGCCGCCGTCTTTCAAAATCTTCGGCGGCGCAGGGTGCGCTTGTTCTTTGATTTCATCGGGAACGTTTTTCAGGGTTGCGTCTGAAACGTCGGGGTTTCGCATTTTTGGCTCCAACGCCCTCGCCCCCGTTTTGTCCGACCCAAAATCCGCCAACCCCGTATGATGCCCCATAATGAGCCAGCAGAAAACCTTTGCCATTTTTTCATGCATGCGCGATTGAGCCAGATGCCCGCCTGCTTCGGAATGAACAACTTTCAGAGTTTCCCCTTCGAGTTTTCTCTGAAAATCAGGATTGTATTTCCCAAGATCATGCCACAGCCCGGCAAGGTAGGTCCACTGTTCGCCGCCAAAAGGCGAAGCGGATTCTGCCGCCAATTTTGCGACGTTTTGTAAATGTTGCTCCATTGGCTGCCACTCTTTTTTTGGCTGTTCTTTTTTGCTATGCGCGTAGTAGTTCATGTTGTTTCCTCCGTAGGTCTAGTGTGAGTATATCTTTATCCTCCGCTTCGTCAGATATAATAAAGCAAATCTTGTGGTTGAATTGCTCTTGTGTCACATTTTGGCAATGAAACTACCGGATAAAATTTATATCAGAGATTTAGCTCTACGTTGCATTATTGGTCTCTATCCAGAAGAACGTGCGACAAAACAGGAGGTCATCATCAATGTCGTATTGACGACGGATCTACGCAAGGCTGGACGGAGTGACGCCATCCATGACACTGTCGATTATCACGCCGTTCAATGTTCCATTATTGATGCAGTCGAACGTAGCGAATTCAAACTAATTGAATCGCTCGCGGAACAGATTGCGGAGATCTGTTTGAACGCCAAGGTGGTTTCCACAGCTACGGTGACCATCGACAAGCCAGGCGCTCTTCGCTTCTGCAAAAGCGTCGCCGTCGAAATCATACGTCCGTAGCTGTCGCCGCGAATGAAACAGGGATGATTCCTGGATTTAGTGTTACGCGCGTTGAAGTAGACCGCCGAGCAGTTTTTACTTCAAGACGACTTCGTAATAAAGCGTTTTGTCTTTCGCTCCATCTAGGTTTATCACCCCGTTCACACATTCGATCGTTCTTCCGGTTCTTCGACCGTCATGATCTAGAATG
>JAOZMR010000093.1 GCA_029934215.1 Pontiellaceae bacterium
GAATCTATCCACGAGAAAAAGCCTCTAAAAAACGCACATTCGTGAAGAGCCAAATTTCGCGTGTTTTTTTGTTTTTGCGCTTCGCCGCAGTGTGTGGATGGTGATTTCTGGTGGGCAGTTGTAGCGAATGGGTACGCTGGAGGCGCCGGCACCAGCGGAGGTGTAGCCTCGGACTCCGTTGTGTTCCCAGAGTCCGGATTTGCAGTGTTTGGGTCCTCGGGATACGGTGAAGATCGGCTTTCGTCCGGGTAGGCATATTTGCCCTGCATGGGTGTGCCCGCAGAGATAGAAGTCGACGCCGGCTGCTAGGGCTTTGTGGGTGATTTCGGGTGAGTGGGCTAGCAGAATTTTGAAGGCGTCGGGCGGACTGCCTGCTAGCGCACGTTCGAGGTCGTCTGCTTGATAGTAGTGGGGGTCGTCGACTCCGAGGATGACTAGTTTTTCGCCGTTGCGTTCGATTACTCGGTGTTCGTTGAGGAGGAGACGAAGTCCGCCGGCTTCCATGGTTGATACCATTTCTACAGCGTCGTGGTTCCCTAGTACGGCCAGGGTTTCGGCGTGTATGGCTTTGCGAAGTTCAACGGCTAGTCGTGCGGGTTCTTCGTAGGCGCCTAGAATCCCTTCGCGAAAGTCGCCGGTGAATACGCATAGGTCGTATTCTAGGGGTTGGATGATGCGAGTTAAGACCTCGAGAAGCTCGGGCATTCCGTCCATGTGGAGGTCGCTGATGTGGAGAATGCGGAATCCGTCGAATGCTTTGGGGAGGTTGGTAAAGGTGAGTTCGGTTTGTGTCACCTGAACGTTTAATGCGTTTTTGTACCCTCTTTTATACACCAGTGGGGATTGTAGGAGTTTTCGCGCGAGTATGTATAGGAAGTATAAACTGCGGTGTTTTAGCTTTTTGTGGCCGAAGAAGTGGCTTGCATGATCGTTTGCTTGGGTGTTCATGCGGTTGGATAGTGCGACGGAGCCGAGACGCTCAATTAGGTTTTCGTAATCTATTTTCATGCGGGGATCTTACTCCTCCAAGCGGTGGGGATCAAATAAATAGATTTCCTCATGCCTTGCCTTTTTTTCTTTTTTTCTTACACTTCGATATATGACTGATTTTTACACGAAAATACCAGAGGTTATCGCCTTGCAGGGACGCGTCCTTGTGGTTGATGATGAACCGACAAATCGTTTGACGCTTCAGATGGTTTTGCAGAAGGCCGGATGTACGGTTTCGCTCGCAAGTTGCGGGTCAGATGCGTTAGAGCTGGCTCAACAGAATCCGCCGGATCTTGCTCTTGTGGATGTGATGATGCCGGAGATGGATGGTTTCGAGGTTTGCCAACGGTTGAAGGCTGACAAAAAAACCCGTCACACTCCTGTTATAATGGTTACGTCGCTTCAGGATGTCCAGGATTTGGAAAAGGCATTCAACGCGGGTGCTACGGATTATGTGACGAAGCCGTTCCGCGCTCGGGAGCTTCTGGCTCGTGTGCGAAATTCTCTGATTCTTAAGGAGAAGACGGATGCGCTTCGCCGACAAAAACAGAAGTTGGCTCGTGAAATCGAACTTGCTGGTTCTCTTCAGCAAACGATGCTGGAGTTGCCTCCGTTTTTGTCCGACGAACTGTTTATTAGTTATGAGTATCGTCCTTCTATGAATGTTTCGGGGGATATGTTCGATCAGGTGGTTTTGCCGGATGGGCGTCTTTGTGTTTATCTGGCCGATGCGGCGGGGCATGGTGTGGCGGCGGCGCTGATGTCGTCGTTCTTGAAATCTGCTGCGCTGGATGTTGTTCGTAGTCAGGTGAACCCGACTCCTTCTTCTATTTGTGAGGAGTTGAATTCCAGATTTTTGGCGACGATCAAGATGCCGACGGCATACGCCACGATGTTTCTTGGAATCTACGACCCTGTTTCCAGGGCTTGGAATTGTATGAATTGCGGTCACCCGAGTCCTATTTTTGTTTCCAAGGCTGGGAAAACTAGCTTCCCGTTCCGGATTGGCGGCGGTCTTCCGATTGGTTTGGCTGCTCGCGCTGTGAATTTTACCGAGGAGGATGAGGTTTCTTTATGTGTGGAGCCTGGCGATACGTTGTTTTTCTACACGGATGGTCTGAACGAAGCGAGCCATAATGTGACGCGGGAGGAGTGCGGTCAGGATATCCTTGCGGATGCCATGAAAAAAACGGCGCTACATGGAGTGTCGGTTCACTCGTCAAATCGCGTGATTTCTTCGATCGCGGATTTAGATTATGCCGTGGGTGAAGACGATTGTAGCGTGGTGAGCCTTCATATGCTCAACGCAAGCCATGTCATTTTCGATAAGGATGTCCCAGCAACCTACGAGGCGATTCAGGAAATGAGCGGGATCATCGAGCAGGCTCTACTTAAGCAGGAGTGGCCGTCTCTTTTTGCGATGAGCGTGCAGCTTCTTCTTCTCGAGCATTGCAACAATACGGTCCGACACGGGAAATTAAAAAAGGACGATTCTATTTCCGTTCATATCAACCTCACCGAGTCAAAGTGTATTGTCTCTGTTCGTGATCCGGGCGCGAAATGGGATTATCAGAAAATGATTGCGGTTGCAGAGGATATGCCGGACGAAATGGATGAAAGCGGACGTGGCATTGCCATGATCCGGCGTATTGCTCCGGAGCCGGAATATACTTATTTCCGCGACGGAAAGGAAAATGCCGCGTTCTTTGTGGTGTCCAAGGATGTCTCTTTTTGAACCCAACCCATAATCATCTCCGAAACGAAAAGGATTAATTATGCTCTCACAGGCACGACGAGAACTACTTGAATCGCTTAATGTCCCAATGTCGAAGGCGGACGTTGCGCAACTGAAAAAACAGCAGCAACATCGAATTGCATCCTGGGAACGAAGCATGAAAACACTGCTTTTTATTAAGCGGGTTCTCGATGTTCTTCTTTCAGGTACGGCGATTCTAGTGGCTTCGCCCATTTTTATCATCGTTGGAATCTGCATTTATTTGGAAAACCCGGGACCGGTCTTTTACACGCAAATGCGCGTGGGTCTAAACGGTCGCACGTTCCCTTTCTATAAATTCCGATCTATGGTGATGAATGCGGATAAGCTGAAGGACGAGCTTCTTGACCAGAATGAATCTGGCGACGGGGTGATCTTTAAAATGAAAAACGATCCGAGGGTTACACGAATTGGACGATTCATCCGTCGATTCAGCATCGATGAAATGCCGCAGTTTTTGAACGTGTTTATTGGCGATTTGTCAATCGTCGGTCCGCGTCCACCCGTCCCGCGCGAGGTCGCAGAATATACGCTAGAGGATCGCAAACGCCTGCATGTTAAGCCGGGGCTAACCTGTTTTTGGCAAATTCAGGGTCGGTCTGAGATTCCTTTTGACGAGCAGGTTCGGCTGGATTTGCAATACATCCGAAGCTCGGGGCCTCTGAGCGATCTCGTGATTATGTTCAAAACAGTTCCGGCTGTTTTGTTTGGAAAAGGTGCCTACTAGGCAAAATTTACGGTAAAAACTAATGGAAGGAAAGTGAGTATTATGGAAATTAAATGCGAAACAAAAGAGAGTATTGGATTCATCACATTATCGGGCGCGTTAACTGCCGGGGTCGTGGATCTGCTTCACGATCAGTTCAACAACTGGCATTCGGATGGAGACGAAATCGCAAACCTTATCGTTGATATGGGCGGAGTGGACTCCATGGACAGCTCCGGTTTAGGCGCACTCATCGGAATCATGAAAAAGGTTGCAGAAAATGATGTTGAAATGAAGATTGCAGTGCTTCAGGACAAAACACGTCTGGTGTTCGAAATCACTCGTGCATACAAGATTTTTGATATTTTTGATACCGTTGATGAAGCCGTAGGAGCCTGCGCGTGAAAGCACTTCTGCACATCAGCGGCTCCCCAGAGTGGCCCAAAACACTAAACGCTCCACCGTGGCCGCTCTTGCCGATTGGCAATCGTCCGCTTTTGGAGTACTGGTTTGAATTGTGCGTCGATCTGGGGATCGAAGATGTGCAAATTGTCATGAACGATTTCGCCTCAGAAATTGAGGCGTATGCAGAAAGCGGAGCTCGCTGGGGCCTAAAGATCCAATACGGGTTTGAAAAGGATGGGGTAGACCCAACAGCCCATCTTAGGCGTTCCCCGTCAAAATGGGAAAACGGACTTCTTCATATCCGCGGCCCCGTCTTTCCTGTACGAACCGAAGCGTATTGCGCGGACGCGCTCAAAGCGCTATCTGGACTCTTGGTCGATCAAGATGGATCACGCCTCATGATCGCCCGATCCAAAGAGGACGTCTCTGCTTATCTCGATGGAACCTTGAAGGACATACGTACGGATCTTTCAGGATTAGCTCCATCTGTTTTGAGCTCAGCATCCGATTTCTTTCGTCTAACTCAGAATATGGTCGAGGGCGAAAGCCAGCGATACCTAACCTCCGGGTACCAAATCACATCAGACAAATGCCTCATTGGCGCAAACACCGTCATTCCTCCGACGGCAAAAATCCTGCCGCCGGTCATGATTGGTGACAACTGCCGTGTGAGCGAATTGACGACGATTGGCCCCAACGCAGTAATTGGCAACTACGTGGTGATCGATCAAAAAACCGAGATGGACAACTGCATCATCCTCGACGGTTCATACATCGGGCAAAACATGGAAATCCGCAATAAAATCATCTCGGGAAGCCACTTATACGACGCGGAAAACGAGATTGGGCTGAACATACCCGACCCCTGGTTACTTGGATCCACCACCCCAGCGAAACGCAGCGACGAATCTCTCCGAGCAATCACCGGATGGTTAATTGCATTGCCAACCGCGATGCTTATGGTGGTTCCATATGCGGTGCTAAGCATCCTTCCGCGTGTAACACGCAACGCTCTTGAACGAGTGAACCTGCACGGAATAAACGGCAAAGAGCTGCGCTACAAAGTGATAAAAACGCCAGCAAACCCCGGCGTCCTCTTCGAGCTATTTCATGGGCTTTCGTTAGACATATTCCCGCACGTACTTCGCGTACTCACCGGGAAACTATGGCTCTGCGGACACAGCGCCTTATTGCAAAAAGAAAATGAGGAGCTAAAAAACGAGCTTCCCGTCTACTTCCCTGCGGTGATTTGCTATGAAGATGCTCAATCAAAATCCGATGTAACACCCGCTGCAATTCGGGCAAACTCATTCTACTACATAGAAGCTCGTTCGCCGCTAGAGGATCTGAGACTCTTCTTCCGTTTCATCATTTATCGCCTAAACTTTCTTTGGGCTGAATAGCCACATCTCAACCATCTGTGAAAATTACAATCATCTCAAACCTGTATCCGCCCCACGTGCTGGGCGGATACGAAATCTTATGCTCAAACGTTGTGAACCAGCTGAAAACGTCCGGTCACGATGTTTTTGTGCTCACCAGCTCGCATGGAATCTCTCAACCGCATCAGAAAGACGGAATCTCCAGAGAATTGCGTTTATACGCACCATTCAGCCGCGCAGCACAAATGGAACGTAGGCTCCGGAAAAAAACCTATCGCCACAACCACGCCACAACCACACAACATCTCAAAAAATTCCAACCCGACATCGTTTTCGTTTGGAGTCAACTACGCCTCACCACCGGGGCAGCGATGGCCGCGCAACAATTGGGTATCCCCGTCGCATTCACAATGAACGACGATCACATAAAAAGCTTTGTGCCAATCACCGAGCCAAACAACTTACGAAAAGCCGCTCGATGCATCTTAGACGCCACACTGCATCGATCCATCACCCTGCGAAATCTTGATCTATCGCACGTAGCTTGTATTTCGAAAAACCTAAAACAATCCCTTATAGACCAAGGTGCGCCAATCCAAAATGCAGAAGTCATCTATCAAGGAATTCCACTCGACCGATTTCCTCTAAAAAAAGGAGACCCAGCACAGCTGCATCAACCCATACGCCTGCTCTACTCCGGTCAACTCCACGAATACAAAGGAACCCACCTCACACTCGCTGCCCTCCAACAATTCAACAAAAAAAGCCCAGGAACATACACCCTCACCATCGCAGGAAAAGGCCCAGAACAATACACGCAACACCTACAAAAACAGGCAAAAAAACTCGGCATCGAATCGATCATCACATTCGCAGGCGCAATCCCACGCGACGAAATGTCTTCCATATACCAAAACCACGACATCCTACTCGTCACATCCCTCTGGCAAGAACCATTCGGGCTCACACACCTAGAAGCCATGAGCTCCGGAACCCCAGTCATCAGCACATTTCGAGGCGGAATGAAAGAATTCCTCGTGCACGGCGAAGTTTGTCTCGTATTCGACCCCGACCTCTCAGACGACCTCGCCGAGAAAATCCAAACCCTAACAGAAAATAAACCGCTCCGCGAAAAAATCATAAAAAACGCACGAACCATGATCGAAAAAGAATACTGCGTAAAACGGTATACGCAGCACCTCGAAGACTTTTTAAAGCGAGCTCTACAACCTATGAAAACCAAACTACACACCATCCACATACCCAGACGCTTTGTTCTCGACGCATGGGGAGGAACCGAAACCGTCGTCCTCGAAACCTGTCGACGCCTTCCAACCCTCGGCATCGAAAGCAAAATCTTCTGCCCCGCCGCACTTTCCGAGCCCGGGTCCGACAGCATCAACGACGTACCAATCCAACGCTTTCCATACTTCTACCCCTACATCGGGCTATCCTCCGCATCCGCATCCGCCCTCGACCTCAAAGGCGGAAATCTCTTCTCCTTTTCGCTATACCGCAAACTCCTCAAAGAACCCAAGCTCGACCTCATCCACCTACACACCGCAAAACGGCTCGGAGGAATCGGACGGTTCATCGCAAAAAAACGAAACATTCCATACATCCTAACCATTCACGGCGGAATGATCGACGTACCCGCCGAAGAAGCCGCAACCTGGACTGCGCCAACCGCGAAAACAATTGAGTGGGGAAAACTCCTCGGCATGATAGTCGGCTCCCGCAGCGTCCTCGAAGATGCCGGCGCCATCATCTGCGTCGACCAAAGCGAATCAGAACGCATGAAAAAACTCTACCCGAACAAACGCGTAGAATTCGTCCCCAACGGCGTCGACCCCACTCCCTACGAAAAAGGCGACGGCGACCGCTTCCGAAAAGAACACAACATCGGGCTCGACCAAAAAATCATCCTCAACATCAGCCGGATCGACCCACAAAAAAACCAACTCCTAGCCGTCGACGTACTCGACCAAACCCGACGAGCCGGCGAAAACGCCAAACTCGTTCTCATCGGACCCATCACCAACATCGACTACCACGCCAAACTCGAAGCAAAAATCAAAGAAAAAAACCTCGCCGAACACATCCTCATAATCCCCGGACTCCCCCCCGGCTCCCAAACGCTCTACGACGCCTACAAAGCCGCAAACATCTTCCTCCTCAGCTCAAACCACGAACCCTTCGGAATCGTCATCCTCGAAGCCTGGGCAGCAGGCGCACCCGTCGTCGCCGCATCCGTCGGCGGCGTCCCAAACTTCACCACCCACGAAAAAGACATCCTACGCTTCGAACGCGGAAACGCAGAAGAAGCCACGAAACACGTCCTTACACTCCTGAAAAATCCAGACCTTGGAAAAAACCTCACCCAAGCAGCCGCCAAACTCGTCCAGAAAAAATACCACTGGGACACCATCACCCAGCAACTCAACGACCTATACAAAGAAGTCATCGCCGCCCATAAATCGAACGGAAAAAAATGAACATTCTATTTTTGAACACCTACTGCGGCTACTTCGGCGGCGTCGAACAAAACATCGCAAGCGCGGCGGAAGGGCTCAGCGCCCAAGGACACAAATGCACGCTCGTATACATGAAAGAAACCGAAACCCGCCTCGACGACTACAAAAAAATCTTCCGCGAAACCCTCTGTGCGCCCACCAACAAAAAGCTAACAAAAACACTAACCGAACTCATCGAAACCGGATCATGGGACACCCTATACGTACACAAACTCGAAACCATCGCGCCACTTCAGCAACTAAAAGGCACCCTGCGAATGGTACGCATGATACACGACCACGACGAATGCTGTCCGCGCCATCATAAATACTTCATCTGCCCAAACCGCATATGCAAATTCTCCGCAGGTCTAAAATGCTGGGTCGACCTCGCCTTCATCGAACGCGACCGAGAAGCAAAACTCGGCATACGATTCAACAACCTCCGAAAACACAAAAAAGAGCTCATTCGCAACCGAGAACTATTCGACACCTTCCTCGTCGGAAGCCACTTCATGCAAAACGAACTCACCATGAACGGCTTCGCCCTCGAACAAATACAACGCATACCCCCATGCGTCAAACACCCCGACACCAAACCCACCCCCGTACCCGACAACCACGAAATCCTCTACGTCGGACAACTCATCAAAGGCAAAGGCGTCGACCTCCTCATCAAAGCACTCACACATATCACCGAACCCTACCACCTCACCATTGCCGGAAGCGGAAACGCAGAAGACAGCCTAAAAGCACTCGTCATCAGCCTCGAACTCGAAGCGCACGTCGATTTCAGCGGATGGGTTGCCCCCGAAGAACTCGACCGCCTCTACGACCAATGCCGCATCCTCGCCGTACCCTCACGCTGGGCAGAACCCTTCGGCATGATCGGGCTCGAAGCCATGCAACGCGCCCGCCCCGTCGTCGGCTTTGACGTCGGCGGCATACCCGACTGGCTCGAAACCGGAATCAACGGCTACACCGTCCCCGAGGCAAAAGTCGAACAATTCGCGGACGCGCTAAACCGCCTACTCTACGACCACAAAACCGCGCAACAATTTGGCGAACAAGGTCGCAAAAAGCTCGAAGCCGAATTCTCATTCACAAACTACATCGAACAGCTAAGCGGCATACTACAACCGACGAAAAAAGAAACTAGAAAAGAGAATGACCCGGACTAAAAGCGAAGCGATAAATAAAAACTATATTCAAAAACACTGACCACCGGAAACGGTTCAAGAACTCAAAGAACGCAAAAAGTACAGGCGGCGCAAAACCTCTCTTGGGACTTTCTATTACCCACAAGTCTCATAACTGATTAGCCAAGCTCCAGCCCTCGGTTAAATCCGCCAACCGTTTCCACCCTCGCCATAGCGCGAGAGTTCCCGGAGGCCCGTCGCTCTTTCTTGCTAAATATCCTCCTAACTTGGCGATCCATACGAGTGCTTCGTCTATGGTGGGTACAGTCGCGGTGCGAGTCCGCGAGGAT
This sequence comes from Pontiellaceae bacterium, assembly GCA_029934215.1. GTDB lineage: Bacteria > Verrucomicrobiota > Kiritimatiellia > Kiritimatiellales > Tichowtungiaceae > Tichowtungia. The sequence goes on from JAOZMR010000093.1 coordinate 9,260, forward strand.
TTGATCGCGAGAACTGTCCACTCCTCCTCCGAGAGGAATTGTGAACAAGGCAAGGTGGGATTTGTGCGTGCAATCATCGTGATCATGAACAATCGGATCATCAACGGGGACTCCAAACTCGCCACGGTTCGCCATTGTAATCCGGA
>JAOZMR010000005.1 GCA_029934215.1 Pontiellaceae bacterium
GGTTATAGAAAATGTCTCTCCCTTCGACATTCGATATTCATCTCTTCCCTCGGATGTTTCTCTGACTTCCTTTAGCGTAGCGGTTGTGATCAGCCTTTTGTATGAGGGTCGGGAAGTGTGTCGGCTTTTATCCTTCAACATCCCCAGCCCAAATGGCGGAAACAACTCCGTGCTCATCAAGAAGCAATTCACCGTCATCACCGAAGCCGCGAAGAATCCCGCATCGAGAGGTTTCTCCATCGCGCACGGTTACTGTTTTTCCAAGGGTTGGAACGTTTGCTTCCCATTTTTTCCGAACCTTGGAAAAACCGCCCTGCCCCCATTCGTTTAGACGATCCGCTAGAGTGGGGAGAAGCATTTCAAGCATTTCTTCGATACTGCGCCGCTCGCCGCTCGCCATTAGAATCGAAGTAGCTGGCTGATCGATGTGTTTAGCTCCGCCCATATTTACGTTCAGTCCGATACCAATAATTACGCCGCTGGAGACCGCTTCTGAGAGAATCCCGCAAATTTTTTTCCCGCCCACCTGTACATCGTTCGGCCATTTCAGATTGGCTTGTATGCCAATCGAATCTAACAGCTCAGCGATAGCAATTGCCGCTGCCATCGTTGCTGAAGGGATTTTCCGAGGATTGGAAACTGTCCGCAGAAAAAGTGAGAACGTGAGGTTTTCGTTCGCATCGGAAAGCCATTCCCGGTCGCGTCGCCCGCGCCCATGTGTCTGCTCCCGCGCAGCAACGACTGTCCCCGACAGAAGCGCTGGCTCCAGTTCCAACCGTTCTTTCAGGAACGTATTCGTCGATGGTAATCGATCAAACCATAGTGGTTTAAGAATCATGTTTCTTTTTTACTGGGAAGCAAATCGTGAATGTAGTGCCAACTCCGAGGTGACTTTTCACGTTTAGTGAACCCCCGTTTTGCTTCACAATGCCGTGAACGGTTGACAGCCCGAGCCCTGTTCCTTTTCCAACATCCTTAGTTGTGAAAAAGGGCTCAAATATTCTTTTTAGAGCCTCGGGGCTTATTCCGCATCCTGTATCGATGACGCGTAACTGAATATAATCCCCAGCGGTATCCACGGGATGGTCTGCGAGATTTTCGCCTTTCACCTCAATCGCTTTTGTTTCCAAAAGTAGCGTGCCTCCGTCTGGCATGGCGTCGCGAGCATTCGAACAGAGATTGATCAGAAGCTGGTGCATCTGCCCAGAATCCACAAATATAGGAGAAACATCCTCTTGCAGTTTTAGTTTGACTTGAACGTTTTCCATAAAGGTGCAGAGAACCTGTTTGTGGACTTCACGAATCAGTTTATTGAAATCTAGCGTTTCTGGACGAACCACTTGTTGCCTAGAAAATGCCAGTAGACTTTGCACGAGCTCCTTCCCTCGGTTTCCCGCCTGAAGAATCCAGTCGATTTTTTCGCGATGGGGTGTCTGGTCGCCCAAGGACTCTTTTAGAAGCTGCGCATATCCATTGATCACCTGCAGCATATTGTTGAAATCGTGTGCGATCCCTGCGGTTAATTGCCCAACCGCTTCCATTTTTCGAAGTTGCTCAAGTTGTGCTTGTTGATCGAAGAGCTTCACGAAAACGCGCACCTTGCTTCTTAGGATTCGAATATCCAGCGGCTTGAGCAGATAATCAACGGCACCTTTGTCGTAACCTTCAAAAAAATCCGCTGGTTCTTGTCTTGCCGCGGTTACAAAAATGATCGGCGTGTGTCGGAGTGTTTCGCGCTCTCGAATGATTTTCGCTGTCTGAAACCCGTTGAGTTCCGCCATCTGTACATCCATCAATATTAGAGCAAATGTCGCCTTTTCAAGACACGCCACTGCGTTTTTCCCGGAAACCGCAGTCACAACATCTAGGTTTAAATCCTTCAATGAAACAGTCAGCATCGTCCGGCTCGATGCCTCGTCGTCTACGATTAGTATTTTTGTTTTATCCATTTTTTGATCTTTCGTTTAGCAGTTCTTTAAACTTCAACATCTTAATTGGCTTGGTTAAGTAACCATCCATCCCTGCGGCGAGTCCGCGCTCGCGTTCTTCCTGCATTGCATGGGCGCTCATTCCGACAATGAATGGCGCAGCGGTTCCGTCGCGCTCCTTGATTGTTGTCGTGGCGGTGAGCCCGTCCATACGCGGCATTTGAATATCCATGAAAACGATATCATAAACATTTGCTTCTGTTTTTTCCAACGCCTCTATACCGTCGTTGGCAATGTCTGCATGATACCCCATCTTCCCGAGCATCAACATGGCGACTTTTTGATTCGTCGGATTGTCCTCGACTAGAAGGATTTTCAGGGTTGATTTCTCGACTTTTATCGGTGTTTTCACTTGAGTACGCGCGGACGCAAACGCATCATTTTCGTACGCCTCGACAATGGCTTTATGAAGTTGGATTGGCTTTGCTGGTTTCAATAGATATGCGGAGAGATCCAAGTCATCTCTTGGACGCCCCAGCCCGATGGATGTGAGCATGATAATGGGGAGTTTCTCTGCGGGAAGATACTTTCGAACCGCATCGATCAACATTGCACCATCCATTTTTGGCATCTGCATGTCTGTGATCATAAGCCCATAGTCGGCGCCATCGACAATAGACTGGAGCGCCATCTCCGGATCCAAGAAGGATACGGGTTCTAATTCCCAGCGGGTGAGTTGTGCTTCGATGATTCTGATATTTGTTGCGTTGTCGTCGACAACAAGAACCTTTCGGTTCGGCGGAGAAAAAGAAACCGGCTTTACCTGTATGGTTTTTTTGAGAGTTGCCGGCGTCATTTGAATGCTGAATTTAAAATCGGAGCCTACGCCGATTGTGCTCTCCGCCCACATACACCCGCCCATAAGTTCAGAGAGTCGGCGACTAATGGAAAGCCCCAAACCTGTGCCGCCATATTGACGAGTCGTGGAGGCGTCCGCCTGCGAAAACATGTCGAAAATGTGTTCTACCTTACCTTTTTCAATACCGATGCCCGTGTCGTGAACCGTAAAGGTGAGGCGATCGCCGCATCCGGTCGGCTCGCTTTGCACCGAAATTCCGACCTCGCCTTCTGTGGTAAACTTGATGGCGTTTCCTAGCAGATTGAGCAAAATCTGCCGCAAGCGCCCTTCGTCTCCGCAAACGATAGCGGGCACCGACCCGTCAATTTCATAGACCAGCTCAAGACCCTTTTCGGTTGCACGAGGAACCATAAGGTCGAGGGCGCTTTCCACACAGTGCGCGAGTTCGAAATCTCGCGACTCGATTTTCATTTCTCCAGCTTCGATTTTCGAGAAGTCGAGAATGTCGTTAATGAGCATGAGAAGTGCCTCGCCGCTTGCATGAATGGTGTTGGCGTAATCCTTCTGCTCTTTCGTCAAATCGGTTTCCATCAAAAGGTCGCTCATGCCGATAACGGCGTTCATGGGCGTGCGGATTTCGTGGCTCATGTTGGCAAGAAACTCGCTCTTTGTTCGCACCGCCTCCTCGGCAATCTGGGTGATTTCTTGGAGTTTTTTTGTTTTGTTAAACAGCTCAACAAACACACTCACCTTGCTTCGGACGATCATGGGGTCGAGGGGTTTGGACAGATAGTCCACGGCGCCGCTCTCGTACCCTTTGAAGACGTAATGCTGCTCCTTACTAATGGCGGTGACGAAAATGACAGGAATTGAGCGCGTTGATTTGCGTCCGCGCATTAACTCGGCGGTTTCAAACCCATCCATTTCTGGCATTTGAACATCCATCAGCACGATGGCGTACTCGCGGTCGAGCAGATGTCCTAGTGCTTCTTCGCCCGAGGAGGCGGTGACAATATCCAAATCCATATCGTCGAGAATACTACTCAATGCCACGAGGTTTTCGGGACGATCGTCGACCAGTAGAACACTTGTTTTCATATTAAATTCCGTATTTCCCGACGCACCCAAACAGCTCAAGAAGAACGCTGGCTACTTTTGGCAAGTCCACCATTCGGTCGACTGCCACTTTTTTCAACGCGGAGTCCGGCATCATCGACGACTCCGCCGTGCCTGGGTTTTGAACCAATGCCACGCCTCCCAGCTCTTTGACTCGCCTCAGTCCGTTTGATCCATCGCTGTTCGCCCCAGTCAAAATCAAGCCAACCAATTGTTCGTAATAAACGTTTGCCGCCGATTCAAACAGAACATCCACCGAGGGGCGAGCGTAACAAACACGCTCATCAATCGTGAGCGAAACCGTCCGATCTTCCTCCACAAGCAAATGATAATTGGGTGGAGCGATATAAACCACGCCGGGAAGCAACGCCTCTTTTTCGTCCGCCTCTTTCACTCGGACTTTGCATTTTGCATCTAACGACCGAGACAAATAGTCATCTGAATCTGGCTTCACATGCTGAACAATCAAAATCGGCGCTGGGAAATCCCTTGGCAACGCGGGAAGAATGACATTGAGAGCATTCAACCCCCCCGCAGATACACCGATAACTAGAGCCTCATACTTCACCCTGCCGTCCCTCCCGTTTTTTTGCGGAATATTTTTTCCTCTTTCACAAGATCCGAAAAGCTGTCGCCATATTTATTAAAGCGAAGGCTCTCCTTCGACCCGAGGCAGAGGATGCCATCGTCCAACAAACTGTCCGCAAAAAGACCGATCACAGAATCTTGGAGTTGCTTGTTGAAGTAGATGAGGACATTCCGGCAGATCACGAGATCCATCCGCCCGAAAGATTTATCGGTGACGAGATTGTGATCTGAAAAAATCATATTCTTTTTCAAATCCTTATTCATCATCACCAACCCATCTTTTGCGAGATAATAATCCGCGAAAGAACCCGTGCCGCCCGCTTTCTGATAATTCGTGGTGTAATTACGCATCCGATCCGCAGAAAAGATCCCCTGCTTGGCGCGCTTCAAGACGACCTCGTTCAGATCCGTCGCATAAATTCTCGCACGATCATACAAGCCCAACTCCTTCAGCATAATTGCCATAGAATAGACCTCTTCGCCAGTCGCGCAGCCCGCATGCCAAATCCGAATGACCTTCTTTTTTCCAAGCTCTGGAAGAACCGTTGTCCGAAGGGCCTTGAAAAAGCTGGGATCTCTGAACATCTCTGTCACATTAATGGACATATCCAATAGCAACGCATTGAACGCGGACTCGTCGTACAAGACCTCATGCTGGAGAGCGGAGATGGTTTTTATGCCGGAGTCGTCCAGACGCTTTTGAATCCGTCGTCGGACAGATGCGCGGGCATAATTACTAAAATCATAGCCATATCGTTTCCGAATGGCTTCGATCAGCAGATCCACTTCTATTTTTTCTATTTCGCCTTTTCTCATATTTCACAACCCTCTACTGCTACCTTTTCCAAACCTTGGAAGATTCTTACTCGCGATATTCGTGATCAAAAAAAATCCTGCATGCCTATTGAAGGATCACCTTATTGATATAACCAAACCCGCATCACGGAGAAAAGCTTTTCCACGTCGACCGGTTTGGCGATGTAATCGTTCGCGCCCGCTTCAATACATTTTACCCGGTCGCCTTTCATCGCTTTTGCGGTCAACGCAAGAATCGGAACATTGGAATATTTAATATTCGTTTTTCGATCCCGAATATTCCGCATGGCTTCATATCCATCCATAATGGGCATCATGATGTCCATGAGAACCAAGTCGATTCCCTGCGTTTTCTCAAGCATATCCAGTGCTTCTTGTCCGTTTTTCGCGATAACCGGAATCATTCCTTTCTCTTCCAAAACACTACTCAGAGCAAAGACGTTTCGCATGTCGTCATCGACCACTAGGATTTTCTTGTCGCGGAAAATGGTCTCTTTATCGTGCAGCATTCGGATCATTTTCTTTTTCTCTTCAGGGAGATCCGCCTCCACGCGATGCAAGAAGAGTGCGGTTTCGTCCAGCAAACGTTCCTGCGACTTCACGCCCTTCACAACGATGCGTTCGGCGTACGAATCGAGCACGCCTTGTTCATCGCTCGTCAAATCCCGTCCGGTGAACACCACGACCGGAACGTGACCAATCGTATTGCTTTCCTTGATTTTCTCCAGCACTGCCATGCCATTCATATCTGGCAACCCGAGATCGAGCACCATGCAGTCGAACGTTTCAGCCTCCAACCGTTTGAGCGCTTCTTCCCCGCTGCCCGCTTGTGTGATTTCGATATCTTTCTCAACCAGAAGAGCCTCGATACTCATGCGAGAGGCGGGGTCATCTTCCACGAGAAGAAGTTTTTTGGTCGCCCCAGAAATGATGCGTTCGATGGGGTCGAACATTAGCGTATCGAGCTGCTCCGTCGAAATCGGCTTACGAAGGAAGCCCGCCGCGCCGCGCCGGAACGAGTCCAGCTCTTTATCGTGGCCCGAAATCATATGAATGGGGATGTGTCGCAAATCGACATCCTCTTTCAAACGATCCAGCACCGCCAACCCGTCCATTCCTGGGAGACCGATATCCATCAGAATTGCGCTCGGCTTATGCTCACGCGCCAAACGAAGCCCCTCTTCGCCCGTTGGGGCAACAATCCCCTTGAAGTCCTTCTCGCGAACCAATTCTAGCATCACGTTCGCGAAGGTTTCGTCATCCTCCACAATCAAAATGGAACGCTCGCTCGTAGAAACATGATTCCGATCGTCGTCATCTCCAGCAGAATTAGCCACCGGCGGCGGAGCAACCGGCTCCGCTTTTTTAACGATAGCGGGTTTGGGCGTCGGTGCAGGTGCAGGAGCAGGAGCCGATGGTGCGGGCGCAGGGGTCGCACGAACCGCCACATTCTGTTGAGGCACAACGCTCTCCAAAGGAATCAATAAGATAAAGGTGCTTCCCTCTCCGGATGTGCTTTCAATTCGGATTTCGCCGCCGAGAAGCTTGGCAAGTTCCCGACTGATCGAAAGCCCCAGACCCGTTCCGCCAAACTTACGCGACGTCGAACCGTCCGCCTGCTGGAACGCTTCGAAAATGAGCTTCTGCTTGTCTTCAGGAATCCCAACACCTGTATCTTTCACTCGAATCTGCAACGGACGCGGTGTCGGAGAATCAGCAATTGCGCCATCAGCAGGATGATCGATCGAAACCGTCACAGAGCCTTCCGTCGTGAACTTCAACGCATTGGAAAGCAAGTTCTTGATGATCTGCCCCAGCCGTTGCTCATCCGTCCGAATAGTCGCCGGAACGTCATCTGCAACCTCAATGTTGAAATCCAATTTCTTATCATTCGCGATCGGCTCAAACACCTGCTTCAGATCCGAAAGGAAACTCTGGAGTTTCATCTCTTGAATATCCAACTCAATTTTCCCGGACTCAATTTTTGAGAGGTCGAGAATTTCGTTAATGAGCGTCAGCAACGAAGTGCCGGAATTGTTAATTGTTTTTGCGAACTCCGTCTCTTTTTCGTCGAGATGATTCTTTTTATTATTCGCCAACATTTTGGAGAGAATCAACATGCTATTGAGAGGCGTGCGCAACTCGTGCGACATGTTGGCGAGGAATTCCGATTTATACTTACTCGTAATCTCCAACTCCTCCGCCTTCTCCTCAATTCGATCGCGAGCGTTCGCCAGCTCCTCATTCTGCTGTTTTACTTGCGCACGTTGCTTTTCGAGCAAATCGGTTCGCTCTTCCAGATTCGTATTGGTTTCCTCCAGCTCCTCTTGCTGTACGCGCAGACGCTCTTCGGATTCCTGGAGCGATTTAGTCTGCTCCTCCAACTCCTCGTTGGACTGACGCAACTCCTCTTGCTGCGCTTCAAGCTCTTCCGCCTGTTCTTGCGTCTGCTCCAAAAGCACCTGCACCTTTTCCTTCGCCTGCGCGGTATGAATGGCAATCGCCAACCCCTCCGTCGCCAGTTCCAAATATTCAATCATCGTGTCCGTGAACGGAGTGAGCGAACCCAGCTCGACGACCCCCTTCACCTCTTCTTCATGAATCAAAGGAATCACCATAATATTGCGTGGCGGCGTTTCGCCGAGCCCAGACTGAACGGCAATATAATCCTCGGGAACATCCGTCAGCAGGATGCTCTTTTTCTCTAATGCCGCCTGACCCACGATCCCCTCGCCAAGCCCGATCGTGTTCGAAACGTTTTTCCGCTTACTAAACGCATAACTGCTCAGCAGCTTCAGACGATCATCCGTCATCAAATAAACCGCCCCAATTTTTGCGCCAGAATATTCCGAAAGACTGGTAATTGCATTATGAAGCAACGTCGTGATTCCCAAGTCCCCGCGCACCGCATCATTAAGCTCGCCCTGTCCCGACTTAATCCATCCCACTCGATGAATTTCCGCATCGCGCTTCGCCACTTGATTCGCAATCGACGTTCCGATCAGAAGCCCCACCGCGCCCACGCAAAGGAAAGCGATTCCGCCCGTAATCCAAGAAACCCAGCGAAGGCGACCCGTCGCGACACCGCCCGCAGCCTTCATCGCGCCCGCGGCACTCAGCGCAACCGCCTCATCCTGTTCGCAAACCAACACCCAGCGTTCGCCATAAATCTCGATCGGAGAATACGCAGAAAAAACAGCCTGATCCTCGCCATCCACAACCAGCGTAATCACCTCGGCACCCGAGCGCCCCTCCAGCGCGGACTTCACGGACGGGGAGATCATTTTCACTTTATTCCCTACGCTATTCGCAACCGTTTTTGGCGTATGGTTGAGTTGCGTATCGGTGCGCAAAAACCCGTCAGCTCCAACCAAATACGCTCCAAGCGTCTTGGACGCATCCGAACCAGATGCCATCATCGCATTGATTTCATCCGCCGAAAGCTGAAGCGCCACAACCATCTCGACGCGCCCGTCCACAACCAACGGTTGGACAATAAATGCACAGGGGAGATCGCCACTCGGTTCGTACGGCGCAAAATCAGCAAACACAAACTGTTTGGTTTTCAAACACTCCTGCACCGCTTTCCCAAGGTTGGAATTCGAGTATTTTCCATTCACGAAATTGGACTGATCATCCGACTCTTTCTCAGAAGAGAAAAAGCAGTAGCCATTGGGATCAATCAAGAACACATCGTAATAGCCGTACATCTCTTTATATTTATCCAAAAAGAAAATGCCCTGCTCATCCTTCGGGCAAAACGCCTCCGCCAAATCGATCTCTGTGATCACTGCGACATCCAGCGACCGAAGATAGTGATTATGAGCCAGCACCAACTGCCCGCGATAATCTTCGTAGATTTCGTTCTTACAAAACCCTGCACCGCGACGATCATCACGTTCCGCAAACATCCGCTGAACCCCAGCCGAGTCCACCTCTTTTTCAAAAATCGTCTTTGTCGGAACGAGACGAGCGTTCGAGCGCATCATTTTGTCGGAACCCACCAGATAAGACTCCCCTGTCTCCCCCAAGCCCAGCCCGTTTTGCATAATCCCATCGATCTTATCGATATTGCAGTTTGCGGTTAACACAGCAATCGGCTCAAACGTCTCTGGGTCTCGAATGACATGCCCCATGCAAATTGTCGCGCTATTCAACGCTTCGGAAAACTCAATAGGTCCAACAAAAAGGTCGTGACACTCCCCGCCTTTCATTGTGGAACGCGCATTCGACAATGCACCTCGGAAACAATTTAACTCGGAAAAATCCTCCGTCGAACCCGTAAGACTAACCAACGGGATTCCCTTCAAATCCAAAATCATCATCTCATTATAATAGCCGTGCAGCCTCTGATTCACCTTAAACTCATTCAACAGCTCGGTTCGCGCCAGGTCTGCTGCATCTGCATCCGTGCCTAACATTGCCTGCGAAGAACGAATATAAAGCGGATTTGGCGCCCTTGAATGAATATCCGCTATGCGATCATTAACCCACGTCTCCAGCACCTCTATTTTGTATTCCGAAACCGCACCTAACTTCTTAAACGCCTCCGTTCGCAACGTATTCACCGTTTCAAGAAGAACTCCCATATCCCCTTGTCGTTCCTCGAAATACTTCCCAACTTCGTTCCGCTTACTCTCGCGAAGAGAGAGCAACGAGTGCTCCGCGCCATCCGTCAACGCATCTTCTCCGAGGTTCTCCATTTCGATCAACGAGCGATTTGCAACCACATATCCAATCACCGCAACAATCAGCATCGGGATGATTCCGCAAACCAAGAACCAGCTTGTCAACTGGGTTTTCAGGGGGGACTTCTTTTTCTCCATAACTCAACAACTCCATTTTCAAACGAACCATTACAAAACGACATTAAAACATACGTTTAGCAGTATGAACCAAAAAAACTTCATATCAAGGCGTAAGGCAGATAGAATGCGCAGTTCGCAGTCTCACCGATTGCGCGAGGAAAGGTTCCAACCATTGGAAATGAGATTCGACAGAAGCATTTCAACGGGTCAGGATTTCTGATTTTCCGCGAACTGAATATCGTAGAAATACTTATACTTTCCGTCTTTTGCAAGCAGCTCGTCGTGCGTGCCTTGCTCCACAATCTTTCCCTGATCCATCACGACAATTGTATCCGCATGAATAATCGTTGAAAGACGATGGGCAATCACAAACACAGTCCTCTCCTTCATCAATTCATCTAGCGCCCCTTGCACGAGTCGTTCAGATTCAGTATCGAGCGCGCTCGTGGCCTCATCAAGAATCAAGATCGGCGGATTCTTAAGCAACGCTCTAGCAATCGCCACTCGCTGCGCCATTCCACCAGAAAGCAACGAGCCTCGTTCACCGATAATGGTTTCATAGCCGTGTTCCATCTCCACAATAAACCCATGCGCATTCGACCGACGAGCGGCAGCCTCGATCTGTTCCTGCGTTGCATCCGGAGAGCCATAGGAAATATTGTCTGCAACGCTTCGATTGAACAGCACGGTATCCTGCGTCACAACCCCAACCTGACTGCGCAACGATTTCACCGTGTAGTCTCGGATATCTTTTCCGTTGAGTTCAAGTCGACCGACCGTTGCATCAAAAAAGCGTGGAATCAAATTCACGAGAGTTGTCTTTCCAGCACCGGAGCTACCGACAAGTGCAACACACTGCCCTGCCCTGCTCTGTAAAGTAATCCCGTCGAGGATTTTTGCTTCATCATAAGCGAACGAAACATTTTTGAAATCAACCGATTCAACCCGCCCAACAAACGGAACCGCATCCGAGGCATCCGTAATCGTGTTCTGTATATCGAGAATATCGAAGATACGCTCGGCGCCGGGGGTCGCTTTCTGAATTTTCATATGGAGCTGGCTCAATTTTTTAGCAGGCTTATACATCGATACCATTGCCGCTCCGAACGAGATCAACAACGCCAACGAGATATCGTTTAAATAGGCATAAATGACAACCGCCGACAAACCCACCGCCGACAAAAAAACCATAATCGGTTCACTCAGAGAATTGGAGCGCGACTGACGCATCAAAAACTTAAACACCTTTGTGTTGAACACACCGAAACGAGCGGACTCATCATCCTCCATCTGAAACGCCTTCACAACCAACGCACCCCCGATAGACTCCTGCACAACCGAAAGCATATCCCCAAGACTCTCCTGACCACCCTTGGAAGCCTTACGAACTCGCCGGCCCAACAACACCACAGGAAGAATACAAATAGGGAAAACAACCAGCGCAATCACCGCCAACCTCCAGTTCAGATAAAGCATCGCACCCATACAACCAATCAGCGTAAACGGTTCACGAATCAGATCGCCCAGCACATTAGCAACCAACTGCGTAAGCAAACCGGTATCCGTTGTGATTCGAGAGATTAAATCGCCAACCCGATTCTTCCCGAAAAACTGCATCGGAAGCGCATGGATATGCTCAAACAAACGGCTACGCAAATCGGCGACCACGCGGTTCCCAACCCACTCCACAAGATACTTCCCCGCGAACAACGCGACTCCCTGCAAAAGAGTCACAATGCTCAGAACAGAAACCAGAAGCACAAGACGCTCCAAACCGATATCCCCTGCATTCCCTGCTGGCGTATTCGCTTCCGACAAACCCGCGAGACTCAAACCCTCGCCGGACATACCGCCTAACGCAAGCTTAAAAGCAATCAGCAAACCTGTGGTTGCGCCGCCCTGAATCACCCCGAACACAATCCCTAAAATAAGGCGAGCCCGGTACGGACGAACATAAGCGAGGAGACGTTTGTAGACTGCGAAAGCGCTGTTTGATCTTTTTTTCATAAAGGAGAATTCCTGTAGCCATGAGGCGACAATTAAGGGACAGTGACTTGAAGGACCGTAAGAGACACATCCTCTGGGACGAGACGATAACCACCCAAACCGGCAGGAACGAGCCAGGACTGACCGGCTTCGACTTGTTCCTCGCCGTCCGTCCACCGGATGGTTCCGCCCCCTTCAGCAACAAAAAGCCCAACAAAGGTCTTTCCAACCATTGGAAACGCGGTTTCAGCGGTCAACTCTAGGCGATCGAGCTGAAAATACTCACAGCTCTCGATCGTTCGCCCGGCGACTTCGCAACGCGGATCGGCGTGATTCCCCCAATCGATCACCTGCAACGCCTTATCGACATGCAACTCGCGTGCATTTCCTGCGGCATCGGTTCGATCCCAGTCATGAATCCGATACGTGGTATTTGAATTCTGCTGAATCTCAAGAATCAAACACCCAGCGCCAATCGCATGGACGCATCCGCCAGGCACAAAAACCGCTTCGCCCTTCTTAGCCGGGATCGACCGCAACGTTTCAGCAAACGTTTTATCCTCCATCGCCTGCAAAAACTCCGTTTTCCCAATGCCCGCCTTGAGTCCGCAATAAATTTGCGCAGAACCATCGCCTTCAAGGAAATACCACATCTCCGTTTTCGGATCGCCGCCGACAGCGGCTGCGTTATGATCGTTCGGATGAACCTGCACGCTGAGTGTATCGCGAGCGTCGATCAACTTAATCAACAGTGGAAAATCGTCGCCACTCACATGCGTTCCGAGCAACTCATCCTTATATCTCGGCAACAAATCGCTCAGCGTTTTTCCAGCAAGAGGACCATTAGCAATCCGTGTCGCGCCATCTGGATGCGTGGAAATCTCCCACGACTCGGCATATACACCCTCGGGCTGATTGCGATTATAGAGTTTCGGAATCTGATCGCCGCCCCAAAGATAGTCTTTATATACGGGCTTAAAGCGAAGCGGATAAAATGACTTCATAAAATATCTCCATTAGTGAAAAGTGAAAGCTATCACACTCTGGAACCATTTTCGCGCCATCTTTTCCGCTTTTTTTCGCTCCCAATTAGTATTCAGCACTTGTCCCGACATTATTGATGGTAATAGAGCACCCATTGACGTCGAGATCGGCTTGCGCATCGATGTTTCCGCCAAGATAATCCTCGATATTCGCCCAAGTTACTGCGGTCCCAGGGGCCTTGTTGTGAAAAATGGCCCACTGCTCTTTAGCTGCATTGACGGAGGAAACGTTGACCTCTTTGATTTTTTCGGTCGCGCCTTGCTGTGAGTTTAGCAGATTCGGAATGCCAACTGCGGCGAGCAACCCAATAATTGCGACAACAACTAAAACCTCAACGAGTGTAAATCCTTTTTTTTTCATATGTATCCTTGGTTTGTTTATTCATCCGCTTCTGGGGTTAGCCTTTTTACGAAAAAGACGATCCCGCCGAGTAGGAGGAGTGCAAAAATGCTGATGAACGGGCGTGCTCCGGTGCGCGTCTCTTCTTTTACAATGTTTTTGCGGGTGCGCCGTTTGTTTTCTGGCGTAGTTGCAAAGTAGTCGCGCCCCTCTGCTTCTGCTTTCCGAAGCTCTTTTCTTCGCCATGGCGGCACTTGCATTTCTTTGCGGTGAAGCTCGTTTTGCCGATGCGTGCGTTTTGTTTTTTCCACTTGCCGTTCGGCGTAGGCGCGTTTTATTTTCTGTTGATATTCAAAATATTCGTCTTCTCGTTGATCTATATCGGGTGGCAAAAAGGCAAAACTCCGAAACGACAGGGTTAACAGAATCGCAAAAATGAGAAAATCTGGTTTTCTTTTGCTCATAATTTGTTTTTTAAGGTGCGATTTCGCGCCAGTTAATGGTTTTTGATGTGGTGAGTGTTTTGGGGAGGAAGGGCTTAAAGTCGTAGTCCTCACCGTCCAGTTTTGAGCTGACTCGTGGATCCCAATTCATGTCGATGGAGCATCCGCTTGCGGGTTTTCCGAAAATCCCCTTTACGGGTCTCATGTTTTCATCGCGACAAATGATTCCTCCATTGATTTCGCCACCCAGTTGCCCAACAGTTAGGTGGTTATTGTAGATAAAGGCATCCAAATGACTCATTTTTTTTTCAGGACCCAACGCCATAAAATCGGCGGACGACATGGTAGGTTGATGAAGCCCGCGATCGGATCCATCTTCTCGTTTTCCAAAAACGGCTCTATAGTCTCCGTCGAAAATGAATTTCCCATTTGCATCATATGTTCCTGGAAAAATATTGTCGTCGCTAGGCGAAATCTCATAGGGATCAACATCCCAATAGCGAGAACTAACAAGGGACTCATCTTCGCATACAGACCCAAAAACAACATTTCCTTTTGCACAAAGCCCAAGAAAATCCTTAGAAATATTATTCGTGAGTGTTGTACCAAAATTTGCCACGGTATCTGGATGGTTCCAAACGGGCGGATTCGTTGCGACGACATGACTAAGAATGTGCACGTTGCGTTCTGCGTAGATGGTACCCTGCCCTGTATAATATCCGTTAATGATTAAATCGCCACGAATAACGACGGGGCCATCGATGACAATGGGGTCTGCAAGCGTGCCGGTTAGCACGGTATAGAGGGAATTTGTGGCGGTAACCGCTTCGATGATGTTGGTTCCATATGTGATTGTTCCACCATTCTCTTCAGCGTATTCGATGAACGTTTCGATGTTTCCGATATATGGCATATCTAGCTTTGCGACCCCCTCATAGAGGGTTCCTGCATTATCGAGATTGTAGCCTGGTAAAAATTCAGCTGCCTCATTCGTCGAATTATCCACATAATAGAAGGGACGGGCTTCGTCGGAGGTTTTTGCGATATAGTCTGCTTGGTTCCACGCGGGCGGCGCGTTAGTCCTAGTGTTTTCATCGGCTGCAAAACTTTCACCGTTGAGGGCTCCCTTGGAGGTACCCCACGAAAAATCGTAATTAGATCGGAGATCTCCATTAAAGGCAATATTAACCCCACTCATCCAACCAAAGTTGTTCATGAAATAGCAGTGATCGAACACCCCGGAGGCGACGAGAGTATAAGTGAAGGTCTCTTCTATTTTTCTCTTAATCCCTTGATAGGTTGCCTCCGTCGTTACCACAATATCGATGTAGTGAGTACCGTCCGGATACGTTTGTTTACCTTTGTTTGTCACGACGATATCGACGACGGCATTTTCATATGACAACGAAATCACTGGCGGAGTTTCGGTGTCGGCAAGGAGCGTTCCTAAAACCGCATTGGTTTGATAATTTGAATTTTCCTCAATCCAATTGATTCTATTCCAGGTGCTAATATCATCCGCTAGATCGAGAAAATTGGCGTGTAGCCTAGATTTCTCCTTTTCAATTGCTGCCTGTGCGGCCAGCAATGTATTATCATAATCCGTCCAAGCTTGCAGTGTTTTCAGGCTGTTTCGCGCCGCGAAAACAAGACCAGAAGAGACGAGAGATGTAACCAGAACAAGAACCAAAGTAAGCGCCAAAACGAACCCTTCCTTTTTGACGTCTCTTCCGGATGCCCTACAAATTGATGAGATGAATGGTAACGACTTGCTTTTGTTCATAGACTTTTCCTCCGAACTGTTTTTTTAGCGTATACTCCAAGGTCAAAACATCTCCAGCGGGATTAAGCGTTGGCGTGAAATAATTCATAGACACAGAGGGAGGAGTGCGAATTTTGATATCAGAATGTCTCTGCGCCGCCATCGTTAGCCAAAAGAAACGTTTTTTATTGGGAATGCCTGATGGTTTCTGAAAATATGCAGGAAAGTTCTCGCTAACAGTTGTTCCTGCATAGAGGCGATAATTACTGGGGTCTTCAAGCAAATCGAAATCCATCAGAGAACTTCGTATTCGTATATAATCCGCTGAAAGCAAGCCGCTTCCTTCCAAAAACGTATTATGTAGCAGTCGCACTCGCGTCTGTTTTGCCTGCTGAGCAAGTTCCCAATGAGCGGTACTATCGCGCCAAACGGCGAAACACCGTGAAAGAACAGAACTCATTGCAACAAATACAAGAGACGAAATGGAAAGCGCGACGAGAATCTCAACAATCGTAAAGCCAGACCTCTGACCCACAACCTTCGACCTACGATCTCTGACGTTCGACGTTCTCATTCTCGGTCCCCCATATAGCGAATAATACTGTATTCAGCGAGTGGATACGGATACTCTCCAACAACCGTACCCTCTTCAAAAACAGAAAACAAAACACTATTCTCTGGCGCCCAAACCTGTGCCGTTATCTCCCACCGCTCCACCACGCCCCCAGAATTAGTTCCGGGGATAACCCAAACATTAACCGTTCCATTCGTGGAGAAAACACTATTCTCTGGAGTCGAAAAGGTCAGGGACGTTTTACTTGCTGGGGCTCCAAGGTTTGGAAGATTTTGATGATCTCCCACATTGAATTTCCCCCAAAGCGCATCAAAAGCAATGCCCTGCGCATCCAATTTTGCCCGAGAACGCATCAGCGTTTTGTGAGAATAGATCATCCCCTGGTAGAGCGTTGCTGCGGATGCAGCCACCAAAAGAATGGAGACCAAAACCTCTACGAGCGTGAACCCTGACCGCTGTCTTTTCATAGTACTTTTCATGATTAACCTCGTTGTAACATAAAAACTCATGAGCATCAATTTTTAATCCGTCTCTGGCGCCTTCAAATTTTCAGGATTGTGTTATAGCACATTTTGTGCCGTTATTTCTCGTGAAAGTTGGTCTAATATATGCTTCAATCTCACTACAGGCAGAAAAGCAGAATCAACACGAAAGGAAAGGGGTCACATGAGAAAAAACATAAACAGTAAAATAGCCGCATTTACTCTAGTTGAAACAGTACTCGTCGTTTCTCTCATCGGGATTCTTGCGGCGGTATTGGTTCCATCCATTGCTCGCGGGATGCGCTATATAGAAAACCGAGCCGTCGCTCAAAAGTTTCATCAAGCGGTTTTAGCATTTGAAGAATATCACGCAGACCACAACGCTTGGCCGGCAAACGCTTATCCAGGAAACATCCCCACAGAGATGGCCAACAACGGCGGCTACTACTTCAAAACACATGGAATCGACTGGTGGGCGGACGACACCGGGATCGGCGGACTCTGGGACTGGGACTACTACTCATCCTTGGGTGCATACATTTCCATCCCAAGCCCAACAATATCCGACGAACAGCTCCTAGAATTAGATCGCATTTTAGATGATGGATCCTTAACGAACGGTGTTTTCCAGAAAGGCGTAAACCCTGGGTTTGCGAACGACTACAGCTTTATCGCCGATTTGTTTTAATACAACCGCTCCAACTAAAAAGATAAAACGCCAACATTTCCATTCGCTTTTTTTATTGAAGGGGCGGGAGAAGAAACTATATCCTCTGACGCTATGAAAAAAACACTGTTTGATAAGATTTGGGATGCACACGTCGTGAAGGACCTTGGTGACGGCGAGGTGCTTTTATATATTGACCGCCATTTAGTGCACGAGGTGACCAGCCCACAAGCCTTTGAAGGACTCCGCCTCGCTGACCGCACAGTCCGCTGCCCTGAACGTACGTTCGCGACGATGGATCATAATGTGCCGACGGATGAGAATCGGATGAGGATTACGGATCCAATCGCAAAGGCCCAAGTGGATGCGCTTTCGAAAAATGCAGAGGAAACGGGTATTCATCTATTTCCGTTGGGCGACGATCGTCAGGGCGTAATTCATATCATCGGTCCAGAGCAAGGGATTGTTCTGCCTGCAATGACGGTGGTTTGCGGCGATTCACACACCGCAACGCACGGCGCGTTTGGTTCAATCGCCTTCGGCATCGGAACCTCTGAAGTGGAACATGTGCTGGCAACGCAGACGCTACGCCAAAAGAAACCGAAAAACTACAAAATCGAATTCACGGGAACTCTTCAGCCGAACGTCACGGCGAAAGATATGGTGTTGAAGCTGATCAGTATGATCGGTACAGCCGGCGGAACAGGCTGCGCGTTTGAATTCTGCGGCGAAGCAATTCGCTCCCTATCCATGGAAGGTCGTCTCACAATCTGCAACATGGCCATCGAAGCCGGAGCACGCGCAGGTTTGGTTGCTCCAGACCAGATTACGTTCGATTATGTCGCATCTGGCGACCGCGTTTTCGCCCCAAAAGGCGAGGCACTCGAAAACGCAATTGAAAGCTGGAAACAATTTTTCACGGACGACTGCGCACATTTCGATCACGAATTGACGATTGATGTAACAGATTTGGCTCCGCAAGTCACCTGGGGAACAAGCCCCGGAATGGGCGTAGACGTCACAGCAAAGGTTCCAGAACTCGACGCGGTAGCAGAATACGCGCCAGCCGATGTGCGTGTTGCACTCGACTACATGGGGCTAGAATCTGGAATAAAGATGACCGACATCCAGATCGACACAGTTTTTGTAGGAAGTTGCACGAACGGTCGAATTGAAGACCTTCGCGAAGCCGCAGAATATATCAAAGGCAAAAAGGTCGCTAACGGCGTACGAATGCTAGTGGTTCCGGGATCTGAAGCCGTTCGTTATCAGGCAGAAGCGGAGCGGCTGGATCGCATCTTCTTCGAAGCCGGCGCAGAGTGGCGCTACGCGGGTTGCAGCATGTGTTTGGCGATGAATGCCGACAAACTGGCGGATAAAGAGCGTTGCGCATCAACATCGAACCGCAACTTCGAGGGACGGCAAGGGCGAGGCGGACGTACGCATCTGGTCAGCCCAAAAATGGCGGCAGCGGCGGCGGTTGCCGGTCACTTTGTAGACATCAGAACTGTTTGAGGAAAAATCATGGAAAAATTTGTAACATTTACAGGAATCGTCGCAGGCGTGGATCGCGCGAACATCGATACGGATGCGCTGATTCCTAAAGAACATCTGAAGTCTATCAAACGCACCGGCTTCGGCTCCGCGCTCTTTTCGGACTGGCGCTACAACGACGACGGTTCGAACAATCTAGCGTTTGTACTGAACAAACCAGAAACCAAAGCCGCAGAGATTTTGATCACACGCAACAACTGTGGTTGCGGATCGAGTCGTGAGCACGCGGTCTGGGCGGTCGTACAGTACGGTTTTAAAGCAATCATTGCGCCGCGTCAGGATGATCAGCCCGCCTTTGCCGACATCTTCAACAACAATTGCTCAAAAAACGGTCTGCTCACAATCGAACTCTCAGACGAACAAGTCGATGAAATCTTCCAAACCTTGGAAAAAGAGCCAGGCGCGAAAGCGACGGTCGATCTGGAAAACCAGAACGTGACGCTACACGCATCGTCCGGCGAGCAGGTCTATGTCTTTGACGCGAATCCAGCGGTGCGAGAAAAGCTTTTGAACGGCTTGGACGATATTGCGTTGACCCTTCAATACGAGTCGGATATCGCCGTGTATGAGGCAAAACAGGCGTGAAAAGTTACTACCTAGATTTATCAAAAATCTGTTTCGGGGTTGGGTTTTACGGATGTGTGTCTAGGATCGAGAATCCTGTGCTCGCTGTTTTCTTGGCAATATCAAGCTTGGTAATGGTTTTTGTATTTGTATGTATGGCTCAAAAAGAAGGAGAGGGAAAATGATAGAAGGACTTGGCGCATTTATACTTTTATGGGGAATGATCATTTGGGGGCTATGGACAATGCATCAGCAAAAAAAACATAACTCGAAGAATCAGCAAAACTCGCAATCATGAACGATAACCGTTATATGATTCCGTTTCTCGCGATCATCGCGTTGATTCTCGTCGGCGCTGTTTTAAAGCAAGCGCAGGTTGTTGTGGTTCCATTGATCATTGCGTGGCTTCTTTCATACATGCTCGCTCCAGTGATCAATTTCATGGCTCGTCGCCGGATTCCGCCTGGGCTCTCCGTTTTTTTGACGCTTTTTCTTCTTCTAACCGCATGCTACCTCGCCGGCATTTTCATCTACGCCAGAGCCACTGGATTCATTGAGGTATATCCAAAATATGTGGATCGCCTCACTGAAATCGGTACCGATTTGATGGCGCGCTTTAAACTGCCCGAGAACTCGCTGGATGGCATCAACTGGCCGCAAGAAGTCGGGAAGAGATTGGTTACCGTAACCGGATCGTTTGTCGGCTTTTTGAGCAACTTGCTGATGGTCTTCTTTTTTCTCGTTTTCATGCTGATTGGCAAACCATACGCCCAGCGGAAAATCCAGCACGCATTCCCCAAACACCAATCGAAACGAATCACAGAGGTAACCCAATCGATCACGGGGCAAATCAGTCGCTATCTTTCAATCAAAATGATGATTAGTGCAGTGACTGGTTTTTTAGTCTGGGCACTACTTGCCGCAACAGGTGTAGATTTTCCAGTAACCTGGGCGGTGTTGGCATTTCTTCTTAATTTTATTCCAATGGTTGGATCCATCGTCGCAACCATACCGCCGGTTCTTATTGCCTTTGTGGAATGCTATCCAAACGGATGGGCTGCCGGTGGAATTCTCATCGGCTTGCTTTTAATCCAGCAAATAATGGGAAGCTTTTTGGAGCCGAAATTAACGGGCGAAAGCCTGAATTTGAGCCCTGTAGTCATTTTGCTTTCCCTTATTTTCTGGGGATGGCTCTGGGGCATTATTGGTGCACTGCTATCCGTTCCGATTGCAGTGGCTATAAAAATTGTATGTGAAAACTTTGAAGCCCTAAAACCGATAAGCATCTTAATGGGCGCTGGAAAAAGCTGCCCAAAAGAGGCATAAAGGAAGCCTCATTCTCTTCCATAGAGACTTTTCCAATCCTCGGAAACAACCCCAAAACGAATCGAAAGTATTTTATGTTATATTGGCTCCAAGAATTTAGTGATGTTTTTTCTCCGTTTTGGATATTTCGTTATATCACGTTCCGCACCGTAATGGCGGCCGGAACCGCTTTTCTTCTTAGCCTTTTCATGGGGTCTTGGCTGATCGAAAAGTTGCGTGCGATCAAGTTTGGGGAGACGTGTGAGGATGAACGTGTCGCAGAGTTAAACCGCTCCGCAAAAGTCGGTACGCCAACAATGGGCGGCTTGTTGATTCTTTTCACGACGATTACCGCGACTCTGCTCTGGGCTATTCCTGGTAATTTCTATGTTTCATGCGCGGTCACCACCTTCGCTTTTATGGGATTTATCGGCTTTGTCGATGACTATCTAAAAATCCGTCGCTCTAAGGGTCTGTCTCCAAAGGTCAAGCTCCTGGGGCAAGTCGGCTGGACACTTGTTCTCCTTTTTGCGCTTTGCTCTAATGATGAAACGTCTCTGCGTGCGCAACAATTGATGGTGCCGTTTCTTAAGGATCCTGTGATTGGATCAATGGGGTTTATTGGTACGTTCATTTTTCTAGTGCTTGTTTTGGTTGGTTCTTCCAATGCCGTAAATTTAACCGACGGGCTTGACGGGCTGGCGATTGGTTGTTCTAACTCGGCGGTCGCCGCGTATCTGGTGATGGCTTATGTAGCGGGTCATTTTTATTTTGCGAATTATTTGCAGATTCCGTTTGTGAAGGGGGGCGGTGAGTTAGCGGTTTTTTGCGGTGCAATGCTCGGCTCGGGGCTTGGCTTCCTCTGGTTCAACTGCCATCCAGCGCGTGTGTTTATGGGCGATACAGGAAGCCTCGCGATTGGAGGCGGCATTGCGGTTGTCGCCATCCTGATCAAGCAGGAACTTGTGCTGATCATTGTTGGCGGCGTTTTTGTCATTGAGGCGTTGAGTGTTCTTTTGCAGCAGGGTTGGTTTAAGTATACACGGAAAAGGTACGGCGAGGGACGACGCATCTTCCGTTGCGCCCCGCTTCATCATCATTTCGAATATCGAGCTAAAGAAACAGATCAGTCGGTCGACGCCTACGAAAATCGTATCACCATCCGCTTCTGGATTTTTGCCATCATCTTCGCACTCCTTGGAATCGCAACACTGAAAATCCGCTAAAACACCTTCGCCGATGAACGAAACCTTACCTCTAAGGAATACCGAGTGAACGAATTTTTTAGATCATTTCTCTCTTTTTACTTTTCCAAACGTTGGAAAGCGTATACTACTTGAGTCTTCAAATTAAAAGGTACCACGATGTCCGAAAAAACAACTGCTTCAAACGAATCGACTCAGCTGGGCGAGGATTTCCTCCTCGATCTAAATTTTGTCCCCCAGTGGGCAAAAAAAGAACCCGCTACAAACCATTATGCGTCGGACTCTCGTTCCGAACGACGGGACCCACGCGAGCACCGAGGTGGCTCGCAGCGTTCCGGCGAGCGCCGTCCTCCGCGTGGACGTTCTGACGACCGAAAACCCCCGCAGCGAAGAGAACGCCCCTCGTTCCGGCAAGAAACCCAAGAAGAACCTCGGCGCGAATATACGCCACGCCCAGAGCGTCCGCAGCGCATAGAACGTATGGAACTTCCGTTACGCATTAAATTTATGCCAGAACAGGAACGCCTCGCATCGATGGTGCGGCAGATTCACCACACAAAACGTGCCTATCCGCTGATGGATTTGGCTCACATCTTTTTGTCCGACCCTCGTGGGCACTCCGTGAAGCTAGAAGTGAATCCCGAAACCGACTTTAAGCTCTATCAAGGGAAACGCTCAAAAATGGTAGCAACCAATCGCGAGGCTCTTTTGCGCCAGCTTGTGGACAGCCACATGGACGACTTTTTTGCCAAAGAAGAGTTAGACGTGGATGCGCCGAAAGGAGTTTTTCCAATGATTGGAAAAATCGACGACATTCTGATTGGGCCCACCAACCACCACAGCTACTCGGGGCGTCTAACAGAAGTATATCGAGCGCGTTACTCAACCATCCCCTTCGAACAATTCAAACAACGGGTCGTTTCTGTTCGTGACGAAGAACTGGTTGAACGGTGGAAAGAAGAGTCATCCCACAAAACATCGTATCGACTCATCGGAAAACCGGACGGTCAGGAATTCACCTTAGTTCAAGCCGAGGATTACGTCCGCACACATCTTGCGGATGCCGAAATCGATGAAGTGACTCGTGCGATCCTTCCCTCGACTCTGGCTCGAAAAATCACAGATCCAAACCTGATTCGCATGATTCGTGAAACATGGCAGAAAGAAAGCCGCTTCCCAATATCGCTCTCATTTGCGCTACGTGCAGCATTTCGCCACTTGCACTTGCAAACCTTCAAAGCAGGTAAAAACATCAACTTCGTTACTTCGGTTAAACCTTCCCCTATTGCGCCGGAAAATGCGGTCGAAAACATTCGCGATATTCTGGAATTTTTGACGGACCATCCAGGCTCCACTCGTCAGCAACTCGTTGAAGGATTGCTCGATGGCAATACAGACGACACCGAAAAAGTTCATGAAATCCAGAAACCAATCCTTTGGCTGGTGGATCGTGGTCATCTAATCGAATTTTTTAATGGTACCCTCTCTGTACCATCGCTACCTCCTCGCCGCAAAAAAAGAGGTCCCAAGCGTTCAGAAAAAGTTTCGACAGAATCATAAACACACCTTTGCCTTTTTTTCCTAAATTCTCGTAGGTTCCTAACGAACTGCTCATCTTCTCCTAACACAGATCCTTCAAATTCATCCCCGTATTCGACGAAGTCCGGAGTTGGAGGCGAAAGGAAAGACCTGCGCGCGGTTTTCGACGAACACGTTCATTAACCAAAACCATAGGAGAATTAGTATGAAGAAAATCGCATTAAGTGTTTTAATGGCAACCACCCTGTCCGTGTTTGCAGACGATAAAATCGTGATGGATGGGTCAACCACAGTCGGCCCAATCGCTAAGGCTTTCGCGGAATATTTCATGTCCGCGCATCCCGACGTAAACATCACCGTCAGCGAATCCGGCAGTGGAAACGGAGCAAAAAGCCTCGTTAACGGGGTTTGCGATGTCGCAAACATGTCCCGTCCGATGAAAGATAAAGAGTTCAAAGCTGCCGCCGAAAAAGGCATCCAGCCCGTAGCGCACGTTGTTGCTCTCGACGGACTCCCAATTCTTGTAAACCCAAAAAACCCAGTAAAAGGTTTGACGCTTGAGCAGGTTCGCAACATCTACCTTGGAACCATCTCCAACTGGAAACAAGTTGGGGGTCCAGACCTCAAAATCGTCGTTATCAGCCGCGACACAAACAGCGGAACCTACGAAACCTTCGAAAAAATGGTAATGGCAAAACAGAAGATCACTGGCAAAGCCGAATATGTTGGAAGCAACGGCGCGATTCGTCAGCGCGTACAAAGCACACCTGCAGCCATCGGTTACGCCGGTCTCGGGTTCGTTGACAAAACCGTCAAAGCGCTCGAAATTGACGGGGTTTATCCAAACGGCGCAACCGTACAGACGGGTAAATACCCGATCGCCCGCCCGCTATTCATGTACACCAGCGGCTACCCAAAACTCGGATCAGCTGTTTACCAGTTTGTCACAATCCATTTGACAGAAGACGGACAAGAAATGGTTGAAGAAATTGGATTCGTTCCCGTTACATCCTACTAAACTCAATCCGCATAAGCATGGATAAGCTCGGGTTTTCCAATGATTGGAAAACCCGAGCACTTGTTTTTTTGTAATGGATGAAAAAATGAAAGTATGATTAGTTGAATTATCTGCAAAAATTTATTGGGCTCGGCTCGGTGGTCTTACTGCTCAGCATTAGCTTTTTCTTGTTTACCGGAGTTCGGAATCCGTCATGGAGCGGAACAACAATGGGAACAACATATTCCATCACATTGACCGGACGCGTACGCCTCCGCGAGCTTCAAAAAATAAAAGCAGCGGTTGAACTTGAGCTAGCTAATATCAATGCTCAGATGTCCTTATGGCAGACCGAATCTGAAATCTCGCGATTCAACAGATTCCAACCATTGGAACACTTCCCTGCTTCATACGAATTTGCAAAAGTGGTAGAACGCGCATTGAGAATTGCGGAAATCACAGACGGCGCCTTTGATCCAACCGTTAAACCCTTGATCGACTTCTGGGGCTTTGGTTCTGGTCAAAAATCAAATCTCGATCATAAAGAAGCGAGCAACGAACTTGCCAGAATCATGCAATCAGTTGGATGGAAAAACGTAGGGTTGAGCGGAACGACTCTTTACAAAAAAGACAAACACCTCCAACTCGATCTTTCCGCGATTGCTAAAGGCTACGGTGTTGACACAGTTGCCGACAAACTCCGCTCATTCGATCAAAAAAACTTCCTGGTAGAGATTGGCGGCGAAATTGTCGTTTCTGGTCACAACCGAGAGCGAATGCCATGGCGAGTTGGAATCGAAGCTCCGAATGGAAACGGCATCTTCCGGACCCTGGAACTTTCGGGCAGAGCGATGGCAACATCTGGCGACTACCGGAACTTCCGTACCCGCGAAGACGGCACGCATTTCTCGCATATAATTGATCCAAAGACAGGAAAACCCGCCGAAACAGACAGTGCATCTGTGAGCATACTCGCGGACTCCTGCATGGACGCCGACGCAATCGCTACTGCACTATTTGTGATGGGATCTAAAAAAAGTTTCCAATGGTTGGAAACACAACCTAAAATTGACGCATTCATCATCATTCACTCCACGAAAGGAACCTTCACCACCCGCGCCACCGACGGCTTTCCCAGCAAACCCGCACCCATACAAAACGCCCCATTTTGAGATTCGTCTCAAAAATTAAATGAGCCATTTCAGGTCAAAAATCTTCCGGCAATCGAAACTCTTCCGTTAAAGGCAGCGCACGACCGATTTCTGAATGACTGTTGCCCACTCCTTGCGGCTTGCATATTTTGATGCGTGACCGATGCGGATTACTCGAACATGGCTGCCTGTGCAATCTAGCGACGCGTTACACCAAGAGAAAATTCGGGCAGGGCGGACGCCGTTTGGTGTCGTCACTTCATCGATTTGTTCCTTTACGTTCGATAGGTACAGACGTTTGAATAGTTTAAATGAGCCATTGGTGCAGAGAATCACTTCCGGTGTGACTCGTTGCAGCATAGCGGTTAAGCCCGGCATGGCGATTTCCGCAGCTTCCGCAGATGGAACCCGCAAATCCGCGGCTCTACGAGACCGATGCCAAATGACGTTGGTCATGGGAACGGAGGCGACGTCGTCGGTGAGATGACTCAAATAGTTGAATAATGGACCGGCTAGAGCATACGAAGGCGTATTGCGGTAATGGACCATATCGTGTTCGCCGTTCTCATAGTATTCCGACGCTCTCTTGTCAGTACCGGCGCTTTCGCCTCCTGGATTCTCAAACAGCACCATCAACCGTGACGGCTGGATTTTGGAGTAGAATATTTTGTAGAACCGTCGGTCACTGAGGTTTGCTCGTTGGCAAAAATTCGCTTCGATTTCCCTTGCCCATTCTAGGTAGCTTTCAGTTCCATCGATGTTTGGTGCTGTCATATTTTTCTCCGTTTGTTTGGCACATCACGTGATACAAAGCACCCGCATATTCAACTCGTGGTTTACGACCCATAAAAACAAACTACACACGTCAGTCCGATCAGACAAGAGAAACGTTCAAATGTCTACACTGGTACTTTTTTTTGAAAAAACGTAGAAGAGGCATCCTGCCTCTGGCATGGATGGCTGGACATGTTCATCATGCGCGAAGAAGAAAGCGGCAAAATGCCGCTTCTACGATTGAGCGAGCGTCTCGCTCGCAGAAACAGCAAGCTGGACACGTGCTCTACGTTCGGTTCCTGAACAGACTTCGCACATTCCAACCATT
>JAOZMR010000094.1 GCA_029934215.1 Pontiellaceae bacterium
CATTCAGTCCCGAAACCAAGAACGTGGACGACTGGGTTGTGATGAATGAGTCGTCAGTGGCACAAAACACAATCGGACTCGGCGCTTAAAATCTAAAACCTTATATTTAACACTGAAAAACATAACACTCCTTCCCATGAAAACACTACCGCTCGGAATCGCTACATTTGAGGATTATATTGACGGAGATTTCTTGTACGTCGATAAAACGGACTATCTCTATCAGTTAGTAAAGCCTGCGAAGGCGGTTTATTTCCTTTCCCGTCCACGGCGCTTCGGGAAGTCTCTGACCCTCTCTACACTTAAGGCAATCTTTCAGGGAAAAAAGGAGCTGTTTAAGGGGCTCGCGATTTATGAGAAGGAATACGAGTGGGATGAATATCCCGTTATTCATATCGACTTGGGAGACAAACAGGCAACGTCTGCCGAGGAGCTAAAGAAAGCATTGGATTATGCTGTAACGGATGTAGCGGACGATTATCAGATCGAACTCAAATCAGATTTGTATTACACACGATTTCATGAGCTGATCAAAAAGCTGTCCGCAACGAACAAGGTTGTTGTTTTGATCGATGAATATGACAAACCCATTCTCGGCAACGTCACAAATGTCGAGGAGTGCGAGAAAATACGTGATGTATTGAAAGCGTTCTATTCGGTCATCAAAAGCTCCGACCCATATTTACGTTTTGTGTTGCTCACAGGCGTGAGCAAGTTTTCTAAGGTTTCTGTGTTTTCGGATCTGAACAACCTTCGGGATTTAACGATGGACGCAGAATACGCCGCTCTATGCGGTTATACCCAAGAAGAATTAGAGTATTATTTCAGCGAGTCCATCCAAGCTCTTGCGGAAAAGGAAGAAGCCTCCATCGAAGAGACGCTTGAAAAAATCAAACGGTGGTACAATGGGTATCGTTTTTCCCATAAAGAAATCACGGTTTACAATCCGGTTTCGACGATGAATTTGTTCCAAACATTGGAATTTCAAAATTACTGGTTCGAAACGGGAACCCCGACGTTTTTAATCGATTTGATAAAGGAGAGTCAGTTCGATTTGGAAACGATGGAGTTTGAGTACGAAGACGAACAGGCGTTCTCGACGTACGAAATCAATAACTTGCAGGTGCTTCCTCTGATGTTCCAGACGGGGTATCTAACGATTCAGGATTTTCGTATAGATAACGAGTTTCGAGAATTCAAACTCGGGTTCCCGAACTTTGAGGTCAAGGAGGCGTTCAATAAACGACTCCTCGAAAGTTACACAACCATAGAGACGGGACGGGTTTCGTGGCGGCTCAATAAATTGATCAAAGCGTTGCAGAAGAACGACCTGGATGAGTTTTTCCAAACCTTGAAAGTTTTCTTTGCGGGCATTGATTACGACCTGCATCTCAAAAACGAAAAGTATTACCAGACCATCTTCTACGTCATCTTCAAGGTTCTCGGCTTACGAATCGACGCGGAAGTCAAAACGAACGCTGGACGAATCGATACCGTCATCCAACTTAACGGACGGATTTTCATCTTTGAATTCAAGCTCTTCGATACAGCAGAGTCAGCATTGGAGCAGATCAAAGAGAAAAATTATGCGGAGAAATATCGAGATTCTGGGCAGGAGATTGTATTGGTTGGAGCGGCATTCAGTCCCGAAACCAAGAACGTGGACGACTGGGTTGTGATGAATGAGTCGTCTCTTCCCGTGGAGGAGCCTGTCTCGCCGGAGGTTTCTCCAATGATCGCATAGATCGCAAAAAAAGGCGGACTAAACACCGTTGTTCTTTGCGCCCTTTTTTGTGAGGTTTTTCCACTATTTGGAACCGCTCCACACCTCCATTCTCAATCTGCGGAATCAAGCGTGGATGGTGTGGAGGGTGGTGGAGAGCTGCTGTGCCTTATTTAGGCATCGGGCAACCGCCGCAGTTGAGCTTTTTTGTCGTCGCTTTTTTTGCGTCGCACGCGGCTTTTTCAGCGTCTGTTTTTAGTGTGCAGGCTGCGCGTTTTGCATCGCAGGCTGCGCGTTTTGCATCGCATTCCGCTTGATCCATCGTGCAGTTCGCTCTTTTTTCTGCGCAGGCAGCTTTGTCTGTAGGACAACATGCAGATTTGTCTGCGGGGCAACATGCGGCTTTTGTGCCGATTTTTTTGCTGCAGGCTGCGGCTTTGTCTGGGTTTCCGCTAGCGAGTGCTGTGGTGCCGAGTGCAATTGCGGAAATGATGAGTAGTGTCTTTTTCATGTTCGGGGTCTCCTTGGGTTATTTTTGGATATAGTAGCGGATCACTTCGGTTTGGTCGCTAAAAAAATAATGGAAACAATTTGACCGCAGTGGGGCGTGGTGGCATAAAAGGGAGCAGATAGGAGCGAGGTGGAGTAATGAGTACATCAGAGTTAATAAATGAAGAGCTGTTTGTCGGTTCCTTCCATCATTCTTTAGATCCGAAGCGGCGTTTGATTGTTCCTGCTACGTGGCGTGCTTTGTTTGGCGATTCCTCTCGAGTTTATGTGCTTCCGCATCCGGAACGCGCTTGTTTATATCTGTATAGTCTCGCGGAAATGAATCGGCGTTTGCGTCAGTTGCGTGGGGCGGGTGCTGTGGATGCGGATGCGGAGCAGGCTGTCCGTTCAATGACTGCCTCGGCTGATTCTGTGGTGTTGGATGCTCAAGGGCGGGTTCGCATTAAAGATGAGCTTCTTGCGCATGCGGAGGTGGATTCGAAGGTTGTGATGGTTGGCTCGCTGTCTCGTGTCGAGGTTTGGAGCGAGGAGCAGTTTGATCTGGCGTTGCCTAGCGCTTCGTCTTTGGCAGAGGCAACCTTTTTTGGAGGCTATTAAGGATGATTTTGCATGTTCCGGTACTACTGAAGGGGACGTTGGAGCTACTGGTTGCGAATCCAGCAGGAATCTATATCGACGGAACTCTTGGGCGCGGTGGACATGCGACGGAGGTTCTGAAGTGTCTTTTGCCTGAAGGACGGCTGATCGGGCTTGACCGCGATGCGGATGCTATTGAGCAGACGGCGGAGACGCTGGCGGCTTTTGAGGATCGGGCGCTGCGAATTCATGGAAATTTTTCGGATATGAAAGAGCTGTGTGAGCGCGTCGGTGTGACGTCGGTTGATGGTGTGCTTTTGGATCTTGGGGTTAGCTCTCCGCAACTTGATGTTGCTGAGCGCGGGTTTAGCTTTGGCAAAGATGGACCGCTTGATATGCGGATGGATCAAACGCAGGGGCGGTCGGCGGCGGACTGGGTGAATGATGAGGATGCGGAAACGCTGGCGGATGTGATTTATCGGTATGGCGAGGAGCGTAAATCTCGTCGGATTGCCCGTGCGATTGTTGATGCGCGTGAGGCGGGTCGGATTGAGCGGACGCTTGAGTTTGCGGCGATTGTTGAGAAGGCTGTCGGCGGACGCCGTGGGCCCACGCATCCTGCGACGAAAACGTTTCAGGCGCTTCGTATGGCGGTGAACGCGGAATTGGAAAATCTTGAAATTGGTCTTGAGTCGGGGCTTTCGATGTTGCGCGAGGGGGGTCGGATGGCGGTTATTACGTTCCATAGTTTGGAAGATCGGATTGTGAAGAATTGTTTTAAGCGCCACACGGTGAAACGCGAGTCGCTTCAGCAGGGTGGGGAGAGATTGATTTTTGAAGAACCGGCGGTACGGCTGATTAATCGGAAGCCGTTGACCGCTACAACGAATGAAATAAAAAATAATCCGCGCGCACGTTCTGCGAAGTTGCGCGTGGTGGAAAGGGCATTTGTGAAATGAAAAAGAGAAGAAGAAAAAAACGACAAAAAGCTGAGGTTCGTATTCCGTTTCCGATGGTGTTGGCAAATGTTCTCGTGGTTGTTGCTGTGGCCGGACTCAGTTATGTATGGCTTTGCGCCAATTGCGATTCGTTGGGTAGAAAAATCAAAAGCCTCGAAACGGTTCGTCGGGCCGAACGCGTCCGGCTGATTAACGAGCAGGATTGCTGGTCGAACATGCTTACCCCCAGGAATTTGGATCGGGCGTTGAAACGCCACAAACTGGCGATGACTCTTCCAGGGGAGCGTCGGATTGTTCGCGTGCGTGGCGATGGAGTCTCTTCTGTGCTGACGTTTGCGTATAACGGTCGAGGACGAATGGAGTAATGGATGACAAGGTGAGAACACGAATTATCGCGGTGCTTTTTATCGCGGTTTTTGTCGGGCTGAGTGTTCGTCTGGTTTTGTTGCATATGAAACCTTCAGAAAGTACGCTGGCTAGGATTGCTGATGGACGGCATCTGAAGGTGGAAACGAGAGGAGAACGCGGACGAATTCTTGACCGAAATGGCAACATACTTGCGGTTGATGTCTCGGCGCGGCATGTATGCGTCGATCCAAAACTCATCATGAATCATGGCGACATTCAAGAGGTCTGCGATGCACTTACAACCCATTTCTCCATGGATCGGGATAAGGTATGGAAGCTTCTTGATCAACCGACGCGGCAATATGTTCGGATTAAGAAGTATATGCGGGAGAAGGACACAAGGGAGCTTGAGGCGCTGGGCCTTAAAGGGGTTATGTTCGATGAGGTTCCCATTCGCAACTACCCAAAAGGAGTGCTCGGAGCGCATCTGATTGGGTTTGCGAATCATGATGGGGTCGGGAGTGCCGGAATTGAACAGGAAATGAATTCCACTCTTCAGGGGCATGCTGGACTGCGGATTAGTCAAAAAGACGGAAGACGTAGAGAAATTTATAGTCTACGAACGGTTAATATCGAGCCAAAATCTGGCTCGGATATTTATTTAACGATCGATCAACAGGTGCAATATTTTGCCGAAAAAGCACTGGATGAATTGGTTGCGAAACATCAGCCGCAAGGCGCGTGGGCGATTGTGCAACATGTGCGTACGGGCGAAATTCTCGCTATGGCTTCGTGGCCTACCTACAACCTAAACCAGTTTGCGTTCGCACACAAAGAATGGATTCGGAATCGCGCCATCGGCTACACCTACGAGCCGGGCTCTGTTATGAAGGCGATGGTTATTGCCTCGGCATTGGATTCTGGTGTTGTTTCTGCTCAAGACGTCTTCGATTGTGAGAACGGTCGGTGGTATTACAAAGGAATCGCTCTCAACGATTCCCATCCAGAGGGGCTACTCTCTGTGGCTGATATTCTCAAGAAATCGAGCAATATTGGTTCAGCGAAGATTGCCCTGAATATGGGGGACGCAAAGGTGTATCAATGTTTAAAGGATTTTGGGTTCGGCACAGCGACCGGTTTGGAGCTTCCTGTCGAGGAAGGAGGGATTTTGGCGAAGCCAAAACGCTGGTCGAAAATCAGCTCCACCCGCCTCGCTATGGGGCACGAAATCAATGTAACATCAATGCAAGTGGTTTCTGCGTTCAGCGCCATCGCCAATGGAGGTGTTCGGGTTCGTCCGCACGTTGTTAAAAAAATCGTGGATGGGAATGGAAAAACCGTGAGAGAGACAGTTGTCGAAGAACTCGGACGCCCCATTCGACCAGAGACGGCGAAACAAATGTGCCGTCTACTCGCACGGGTTACTCAGCCAGGCGGCACAGGAACCAAAGCGGCGTTGCGTGGATATGTAGTGGCTGGCAAAACAGGGACGGCGCAGAAAGCGAACGTGAAGGGGGGCGGGTACTATAAGAAGAAATTCATCGCATCCTTCGCAGGATTCCTGCCCGTCGAAAATCCGGAAATCAGCATAATGGTTGTCGCCGACGATCCCCAGAACGGCTACTACGGCGGAAGCGTGTGTGGGCCCGCGTTCAAAACCATCGCCGACCAGACCGTCCGCTACCTGCGTATTTCGCCGCAGGGGAATCAGGCGAACGAAGAGAAACCGAAAACGGAAGCAAAGGAATAAAGCATGAAAATGGATAAACTGATAGACGGGGTTGAATGCATCGAAACCATCGGCGATTTTTCCTGCGAAATAAGCGGCGTAGAACACGACTCCCGACGGGTTACCCCCGGAACGCTCTTTCTGGCTTTGCCGGGCGGGAACGTGGACGGAGCCTCTTATATCGAGGAAGCCGCGCAACGCGGAGCAGTCGCTGTGCTCACCCAAACACCCTGCAGACTTGGCGGAAATTTTCCCTATATTCAGGTGGCAAATGCTCGCAAAGCCATGGCGCAGATCGCAAGCACATTCCACAACCATCCATCTCAAAAACTCTCCACCGTAGGAATCACAGGAACCAACGGGAAAACCACCGTCAGCTTCATGGTTCGAGAGATCCTTAAAGCCGCAAAAAAACAGCCAGGAATGATAGGAACAGTTCGCTACGAGATTGGCGACCGCGTATTACCTGCGGCCCGGACAACGCCGGAGGCCACAGAAATCCAGAACATGCTAACACAAATGAAACGAACCGGTTGCGATAGCGTAATCATGGAAATTTCCTCACACGCCCTAGACCAGCATCGTGTGAAATGCATCGAATTCGACGTTGGCATCTTCACAAACCTCACCCAAGATCACCTCGACTATCACGGAACGCTCGAAAACTACTTCGAAGTCAAATCCCGTCTATTCTCCCAGATTCGCGGAAAAGCGATCGTGAACTCCGACGACCCCTGGGGGCGGCGTCTCCTCGACGAGATTTGCCCAGAAAACCAGAGCCTCAGCTACGGATTCAACGAAAACGCAAACGTACGCGGAATCGATCCACAAACCGACGCAGACGGCTCACGAATGCGCGTCGAAAGTCCGTGGGGCACCATCGAAATTTCTCTCCAGCTCATAGGGCACTTCAACTTAAGCAACGCGCTCGCCGCCTTCGCCGCCGCCGGCTCGCTCGGTATACAAATCGAAACCATCGCCCAGGCACTGAACAACATGCAAAACGTACCCGGACGCTTAGAGGCCATACCCGGGCGCAAAAAAAAGCGAGTCTACGTGGACTACGCCCACACCGACGACGCACTTCGCAACGTACTCGAAGCCCTACGCTCGATTACACTCGGCAAACTCATCGTCATCTTCGGATGCGGCGGAAACCGCGACATCGGCAAACGAAAACTCATGGGAGAAGTTGCCTCTCAACGTGCCGACTACACCATCATCACCAACGACAACCCACGCACCGAAAAACCAGAAAAAATCGCAGCCGCCATCTCAGCAGGCTTCGACTCAGACCGCAAATACGAAATCGTACTCGATCGCCGCGCCGCAATCGCTCGCGGCATCGAACTAATCGGCAAAAAAGACGTTCTACTCATCGCCGGAAAAGGCCACGAAACCACCCAAGAATTTGACGGCACAATCGTCCCATTCGACGACTGCGAAACCGTACGAGAGGCATTTTAAGAATGGCGAATAACCAAGAAAAATACACATTTTCAGAGCTCGCAGAGTGGACGTCCAAACCCTGGAAAAACCTCTCCGAAAAAGTTCCAATCCTTGGAATTTCTCACGACACTCGGACCTTGAAAAAAGGGGACATATATATCGCCATCAGCGGAGAAAACTTCGACGGGCACGACTTTGTCGAACAAGCCGCAGAAAAAGGCGCGGCAGGACTAATCGTCGAGAGCGCCTTTCCAAACCTTGGAACCCCGCAACTCATTGTTTCCAATGGTTGGAAAGCACTACAGCAACTGGCGGACGGCGCACGAACAACCTGGAACGGAACCGTCATTGGAATCACCGGAAGCGTCGGAAAAACCACGGTCAAAGAGCTAACCGCATCCGTACTAGAACAGAAAGGACCCACAGCCAAAACGC
The DNA here is from genome assembly GCA_029934215.1 of Pontiellaceae bacterium. GTDB lineage: Bacteria > Verrucomicrobiota > Kiritimatiellia > Kiritimatiellales > Tichowtungiaceae > Tichowtungia. Next base: position 7,730 of record JAOZMR010000094.1, read on the forward strand.
TAGGAAACTGGAACAACAACATAGGGCTCCCCTTAAGCATGCTCGCCGCCGACCGCAACGCCGACTTCTTCGTATTTGAAATTGGAATGAACCATCCCGGAGAAATAGAACCACTAGCCGAACGACTCAAACCCGACTGGGCACTAATAACAAACATAGGAAAAGCCCACATCGAATTCTTCCAATCATTGGAAAGAATCGCCGCCGAAAAAGCTACAATCCTAAAACACGCCACAAACGCACTACTCGATGCAGACTCAGAATGGTTCGAACGGCTAAAAAACGGCTTCAACGGACCCGTACATTCGCTGACAAAAAAACCATTCAGCGCCCCGCAACCCGGCGCGCACATGATTCAAAACACACGCTTCGCCGCAACACTCGGGCTCGAACTAGGCCTTTCGCAAGAAGAAATACAAGAAGGATTAAACGCATTCCAGCCCGCACCGATGCGATGGGAAAAAACCGAACAGAACGGAATAATTTTCATAAACGACGCCTACAACGCAAACCCCCTATCCATGCGGGCAGCACTCACAACCTTCTCGGAACTTCCGAAACTTGGACGAAAAATAGTCGTACTCGGCGGCATGCGCGAACTGGGAACCAACGCTACGGAAGAACACCAAACGCTCAATGACTTCGCCGACACGCTTGGGTTCGACGACATAGTACACGTTGGATCCGATTGGCCGGCAGGAATTGAAAAAAAAGACGCGGCTCTTTTTCTTGAAAAAAACCTACGCACTGGCGACCAAGTCCTCCTAAAAGCCTCTCGCGGCGAACGCCTCGAAACGATCCTCCCGAAGATACAATAAAAACGAGAGGATGGGCATTGCCTATTGGAGATTGCCGATTTTAGGAAAGTAAAACGTCCGAGGGTATGAACCCTTTTCTTTCAATCGGAAATCTTCATTCGGAAATGCGCGCTGCTAAAAACCGTATCATAAATAAAAACGACCAAGATGCGGAAAAGAGTGTCAAGAAGATCAGCCCTCATACAAAACGCCCATTTTAGCGTTTTGTCTCGCAAGTTGAATGAAGCCAGTTCAATCCATTTTCTCTGACTTCCTCCGAAGTTCCTCTAGCATAGCGGGTGGTGAAAATTCTTCTGTCTCAACTCCATGCACAGATCACGCTCGAGCGAAGCGATACATAATTTTTGTATTCAAAAATAGTGACGCAGGAACGGTTCATCCACCAATCTACCAGCCCTCATACAAAACGCTGATTTCTGGGTTTTGCCTCGCAACTTGAATGTCGCCACTTTTACTCGTTATTTCTCCAGACAACTGCAAGTCTTTTCTTCGCCTTGTCGAATAGTTTGATTTCAATTTCGTGCGCGGCGAAGGGGCGTGCTTCTCGAATCTCTCGGTTGACGGTTCTTAAATATTCATCAACGATTTTTTTGCTTTTCGGTAAGATGTCCATCGAGGGAATGAGGTCGATTTCGATCTTGTTTTCGATCTTGCTGATGAAGCCGACCGAATGGGTTAGATGTCGCAATATGACGTGGTCGTCTCGAGGGTTGTTGTATTGTGCGCGAAATTCTCGGGCGAGTTTGTAGAAGATTGCGGTTACCCCAACTTTTAGGGCCACAGGCTAAGGTGGATTTTGTGTT
>JAOZMR010000095.1 GCA_029934215.1 Pontiellaceae bacterium
TTCAAGTTGCGAGGCAAAACTCAAAAAAGGACGTTTTGTATGAGGGCTGGATGATAGGTTGTGTAAGCGTTCCATTCATTTAGGAAAGATTGCTAAGAAGTGTGGCGGACACATGCCGTATTTGAATTTTGCCGAAGAGAAATTGTTGCGAAACATTATTGTTCATCCCGACGGGTTGAAATCATCGAGAAAAAATTCCGTCAATGATAGTCAAACTGTTTTTGCTGGCTTGAGTTATGAAGCTTTAGCAAATATCGGTGAATCAATAGGGGCTTGGCTTGATGCTGTTTGTGAGGCGTTTAATGTGTCTCGTTTTATGGAAACGGAAGCTGCTGTTAAAAGCTTCGCGAGGAATTTGGGATGCATGACTGATAGTGGAGAAGTCTGAGAAAGCGCGAGGAGCGCACAAAAGAAAAGAACCTCGAATGAACGTAAATAAAAAAAGAACTTGTCTTATGCAGAAGTAAGGACGGTGCAATTCATCTGGATGCTCAGATGGAGAAGGATACGATCTGGTTGTCACAAAAACAAATGGGTTTGCTGTTTGATAAAGATGCGGACACGATTGGCCTTCACATTCGGAATGCCTTTAGGGAGGGGGAACTGGTTGAAACGGCAACTACCGAGGATTCCTCGGTAGTTCAGCAGGAGGGCAAACGTAAGATTAGGCGAAAAGTCCGGTTCTATAACCTTGGAATGTAGCCGCAAAAAAAAGCGCAGAATGCGCAAAATGAAAGTAGGATAAGCGTCTCGCTTGTCTGCGGAGGAATGGGAGTTGACCAGAAGAGATCGCATGGAACACAAAAGAAAAGAATCGAAAATGGATACGAAAAAAGTAACAGAGCTGGTGCTTTATAAAAGCAAAGATGGTGAGATCCAGTTGGATGTTCAACTGGAGCAGGAAACGGTGTGGCTTAACCGGGAACAGCTGTCCGTTTTGTTTGGACGGGACAGAACGGTAGTTTCTCGTCATATCACCAATGTCTTTAAAGAGGGGGAGTTGGAAAAAGCTGTGGTATGTGCAAATTTTGCACATACCACTCCGCACGGAGCCATCGAGGGCAAAACTCAAACAAAAGCGGTAGAGTACTACAATCTGGATGTCATCATTTCCGTTGGATACCGAGTGAGATCCAGGCAGGGAACTCAATTCCGCATTTGGGCTACGAATCTCTTGAAGCAGCATCTTATTCAAGGCTACACCTTGAATGAAAAGAGAATGAAGCAACTGGGGAAGGTGGTGAAATTGGCCTCAGACATCTCCAAACGCAAAACCTTGAGCGGCGACGAAGCCTCCATCTTGCTGCAGACCGTCTCCGAGTATGCCGGTGCGCTTGATTTGCTCGATGATTACGATCATCAGCGGGTCGCGATTGGTAAGATGTCGCGGCGAAAAGCCAAGTCAGTCAGCTACGAAGAGGCGATGCATATGGTCGAAGTTATGCGTCAGAAGTTTGGCGATTCAGCGGTGTTCGGCAGGGAAAAAGACGAGAGCCTGCATGGATCGCTCAATGCAATCATGCAGAGTTTTGGCGGGCAGGATGTTTATCCGTCCGTTGAGGAAAAGGCGGCACATCTGCTCTACTTTCTCGTGAAAAACCATAGTTTTGTCGATGGCAACAAACGCATTGCCGCCGCTGTGTTTCTCCGCTTCGCCGATAAGAATAAACTGCTTTACGATAAAGAAGGCAACAAGCGCATTGCCAACAACGCCCTCGTCGCCATGACACTCATGATCGCCGAAAGCCGCCCGAAGGAAAAGCAAGTCATCACCGCCATGCTCACCAACCTCATTGGGGGCAAAGGATGAGCGGGATATTGTTACCCGCGAAAGAACGCAGGGAACGCAAAATGGATAAAAAAATAACGGAGCATGTTATGAATAGTGAAAACCAGGAACTTTATCGGTTGTGGGATGACTTTCTCGAGAAATGGCCAGTTGAACGTGTTCGCACAATGAGTCTTGAAGAATATAGCTCATCTGGATCAGAAAACACTTTTACGTATTGGATAGAGCAACGACTGCGCCCTCTTGGCAGTGTGAGGGGCGGGTCTTCGTTTAAATTCGGTGTATATTTCAGAAAAGATGAAGAGCAACAAGTAAGCGGAAGTGGGCGAACGTATTCGGATCAGTATGCGTGGTACACAAAGTACGGTAGTACGGTAGAAGAAGCGTTTGAAAATGTCAGGCAAAAAATCCTTGCAGTAATTAATGCCGTAAAAGATGCGGATCTCGATGCAATCCAACGTGTCGATCTTGGGGATGGATATAAGTGGAAGATCGCATTCCACTACCAAGATAGAGCAAAGCCGATTGTGTCTCCAGTTTATCAATCGGATGCTCTCCGAGCATTAACTCAATCGCCAAAAAACATTTCACTGCCTGATATTTACAGAAGCCTAATCAAAGAAAAGCATCCAGACATTGATTTGCTGGATTTCGGTCGCAAGTTGTGGACGAGAGCTGAAGGTATGATGCGTATATGGAAGGTGTCGCATGGCTCTAATGTATTCACCGAAGAAGAGCGGGATCGGTATCTGAAACAAAAGTTGATTGTTGTTAGTTCGAGAACAAAGAAAGGCCAAGGGGAAGCCTTCGGCGAGGATATGCAGGTGGGCGATTTGTTTTACTTGTGCTATGGGGCTAAGCAGGGGGTCGTCCTTCTTGGAAGAGTGACATCCAGAGCTGTTGCCTGTTCTAAAGGAGACGCATGGTTGCAACGGAGTTACGAGATCGTCAAGCATCTGGATGATAATCGGAGCTATTCCGGGGAGCAAAAAGGATGGGCACCTAATTACAGGTCAACTTGTAAGCAAGTGCCGTCGAATGAGCTAAAACTGTTTGAAATCGAACTGCTAAAGCCATTCTTTGACCTGACGCTTGAGGAACTTTCCGGATTAGATGTCGTTGAAGACAACGAGCAGTCCATGAAAGAGGATCTGTCAGAAAATGTAGAGAGCTCTACCGAGAACCTGATCCTCTACGGGCCTCCCGGCACGGGAAAGACATACAACACGGTGAATCATGCATTGGCTCTCTGCGAAGGGCTGTCGCCGGAAGTCCTTGAGAGTGAGCCACGTGAGGCGTTGCAGACGCGGTTTCAGCTATTGCAAAAATCAGGACAAATCGCCTTTGTCACCTTTCACCAGTCGATGAGCTACGAGGATTTTGTGGAAGGTATTAAGCCGCAAACAGCTGATGATGGTGTCAGCTACTCAGTGACCCCAGGGTTGTTTTTGGAGATATGCGAGCGGGCACGAGATAACTGGGAATGTAGTCAGATGGAGGAACCTAGTTCTTTTGACGGGCTTTGGTCTGCGTACACGGAAACTTTGCAACAAGGCGAGGCAGATTCACTTGAGGTAAAAACAAAACGTGGGGCCTTTTCCATTTATGAAGTCGGAGAGCGAACCGTCTATTTTGAAAAACAAAATGGGTCTCGAACTCACACGTTGAGCATAAAGACGTTAAAGCGACTGTTTCAAAACCCTGACCAATTACTGGCTCTCGGTGGATTGAAAACCTACTACCGAGGAGTTTTAGAGGCGTTGGGTCAAATGCCAAAAATTGAAGGGTTGCGGGAATCGCAAAAACAATACGTGTTGATAATCGATGAAATCAACCGCGGTAACGTATCCGCTATTCTCGGGGAACTCATCACATTGCTGGAGCCGGACAAACGACTGGGGCAAGAGAATGAGTTGCGGGTGACTCTGCCTTATAGCCAAGATCCGGATTTCGGGGTTCCGCCGAACCTGCACATTATTGCAACAATGAACACTGCCGATCGGAGCGTGGAGGCTTTGGATACCGCATTGCGGCGGCGTTTTACTTTTGAGGAAATGATGCCAGACCCCAGCCTGCTCTCGGAGCGGGAGATCGATGGTGTCGACTTGCGGGCGATGTTAAATGCAATTAACCGGCGACTTGAAGTACTTGTCGGGCGTGATCACACCATCGGTCATGCGTTCTTTATGCGTGTGTCGTCTTTGGCGGATCTCATCGATGTGTTCCGAGCCAAGGTGATTCCTCAATTACAGGAATATTTCTATGGGGACTGGGAGAAAATAAATCTGGTTTTGGGTAACGCCTTTGTCAACGCCGATACTTCTGAAAAAACGGTCGTTTGGCTGAAGGACTCAAAGGCCCCAGAGGACATCGACGACCGAAAAATGTGGAAAATTACTCCCGTTGACAAATGGGACATCGAAGCATTCAAAAGCATCTACGGTACGAAATAAGTATGAAGCTTAAGACCATACAGGTTTTTGAATGGGAACCTCTCCGGGTGAATAAAGGAGAGTTTACCCAAACCCGCTTTGATGCTCTTGTCCAATGGCAGGATCAGCAACCTGACAATTATTTCCGGGTTGGTCATAAGAAGCTAACCTTTACCCAGTGGGTTGGAGTGATTCAAGTTGGGACTCTCGTTATTGAGGTGCTTCCCAAGGCGGATCGCAATCGAGGATCTCAGTCTGACTCTGAACGAGCAGAATCTGTAGAACGCTGGAAAGGCGTTTTGGTTGATATGCTGCGCAAGACCGGTCGTCTCAAAATTCGCACATCAAAGAACACGAATCTCGCGGTTCACCGCCAGAGTCTTTTTGATCTCTACTTTCAGTATTTTTTGGATGAAGCCGAACAGCTAATTCACCGAGGTCTGGTTAAGAAGTATCGCCGAGTTGAGAAGAATCGGACGGCACTGAAAGGCAAGTTGCAATTCCAGAAACAGATGACCCGAAACATCATTCACAAGGAACGCTTCTTCACTGACGCAGCAGAATATGATGCCCGCAATGATTGGAATGAGATTCTATTTGCCGCACTGAACGTAACGGGTCGGACGGCTCAAAGCGGGTTGCTACGTGCCCGCGCCAAGAATCTTTCATTGCACTTTCCAGACTGGTCAGAGCGCAAGTTTAGAGCCGTCAATTTTGAGCGACTGCATTATGACCGGAAGACCGATGGGTATCAGAAAGCGATTACTTTAGCTCGGCTGATTCTGCTGACCCTAAATCCGCAAATTGCTTCTGGGAAAGAAAAGGTCGTCGCGCTGCTGTTCGATATGAACAGGCTTTGGGAAGAATGGCTACTGGCAACATACCGGAGCACCTACCGAGACGACCCGTCAGTCGTGGTGCTTGGCAAAAAGAATAAGCGGTTTTGGGAATCTGAATACGGCAATAAAATCGTTGAGACAGATATTTTAATCGAGCGAGACACCCGACGTATCATTCTCGACGCCAAGTGGAAAACTCCCGCCCTTCTTCCGTCCGATGATGAACTCAAACAAATGTTCGCCTACACCCTGACATGGGACAGCAAAGAAGCCTGGCTGGTTTATCCAAAGATCCGTGAAGAGCAGGCTCGGTGCGGACAATTCACCATCGACACTGCCGGACATCTTGGGATGGAATTTGTAGATATTTTTGACGATTATCGGCTACGAAAGAATGTGCTTCTCCCTACTGGATTGGAGTCAGATTCTTGAGCGGCGTAGTCAGATCTGGAGATTACGCATTGGCGGGAAGGACGTTTTGTTTTGCGGTCTATGCGCTTTTTCGCGGCTAATGACTTTGAAGTTGGTTTTCCAATGTTTGGAAGAGTTTTGACGGAAAAGTTTCGAGGGTTGGAAAAGAACCCACCCCGCCCGTTGGGCACCCCTCCCGTGGAGGGGATTGTTCCAGAGGTTGGAAAGGCTGATGTTTTTTCGCGTTGATTCGCGTGTTTCGCGGTCAAAAAGAAGTTGGTTTTCCAAGGTTCGGAAGAAGTGAATGGGTGAAGATAGGGTTTTGAGATGAAAAATGTTGGCGGAACATCTGAATATATCGCGTTTCTCGATGAGTGCGGGGATCATACGCTGGATCTGGTCGATAAGGATTTTCCTCTGTTTCTTTTGGCGACGGTTGTGATGCGTCGGTCGGATTATGCGGACCTGGTTGTGCCAGCCATTACTCGGCTAAAGATGAAGTATTGGGTGCATGAGGGCGTGAATCTTCACAGTCTGGATATTCGCAAGGCGAAGGGGCCGTTTGGGTTTCTCCAGGTTCCGAGTTTGCGGGCGGGCTTCATGGAGAAGTTGTCCGGCTTGATGCGGGATCTGCCTTATTCGCTGTTTGTTTCTGCTGTGCGCAAGGATCGGCATAAAGACCGGTACGGAGAAAACGCAGTGAATCCGTATGATCTGGCTCTGGAGTTTACTCTGGAACGACTGATTCATTTTGTTGAGAGTGAAAATCTTAGTGAGTTGCCGTTTGCGGCGGAGGCGCGGGGTAAAAATGAGGATGAAGCACTGGAGCGCTGCTTTTATCGTATGATGAGTGACGGGACGAATTTTGTTAAAGGGGATCGGTTTAAGAAGCTGACTTGTCCGTTGATTTTTCGCAGGAAGTTCGACAATATCGCCGGAATCCAGTTGGCTGATCTTTGCGCTCATCCCTGTGCCCGGCATGTGCTTCTTCCTGAGCAGTCGAATCGTGCTTTTGATGTTGTGAATGAAAAGATCTATCGAAATGGGGGAGTTGTCGGGTGGAAAGTGTTCCCTTAAACGCAAACAGACATCTCCGTTTCCAGAAATGCCTGCCGACCGAGTATTCCCAGTCCGCAAGTAAGATCACAAATGGACGGGGGGATGTCAATGTTCGAATTAACGCATGAAAAAAGGTCAGCCAATGGGATTGAGGAAATGTTTTGAAGATTTTTGAACGGGAAAGTTCCAAGGGTTGGAAAGGTTGATGTTTTTGAACCACTCGTTAGACGCGTTGTTTTGCTTTGCAAAATTATCTGTGCTACGCTTCGGCGCGTTGATTCGCGTGGTTGGCGGTCGAAAATAACGTTGGGAGCGTCGGTGGCGGGAAGTTGTATGTTGTTGAACGTGAGATGTGGTGGCGAAACTTGCAACTGTCAAGGATTCCTTGACAGTTGCCGCAGACGGCAAGAAGTGGCGGTAAAAATAAAGGATGAGTGATATGACACAACGTGAGGCAGTTAAGGTTTTTGAACAGCGCAATATTCGTTCGCACTGGGATGATGAGGCGGAAACGTGGTTTTTCTCTGTCGTGGATGTTGTGGCGGCATTAACAGATAGCCCCAACCCTCGCAAGTATTGGAGTGTTCTGAAGGGACGTCTGAAGAAGGATGGCAGTGAGTTGACTACAAATTGTAGTCAACTGAAAATGACGGCCGATGACGGGAAGAAATACAAAACGGATTGTGCGGATACGGAACAGATTTTTCGTCTGATTCAATCGATCCCGTCGCCAAAGGCTGAGCCGTTTAAGCTGTGGATGGCGCAGGTTGCCAGTCAGCGCATCGACCAGATTCAGGACCCAGAACTTTCCATTGAGCAGGCGATGATGGATTACAAGCGTCTGGGCTATTCGGATAACTGGATCAATCAGCGTCTTAAATCGATCGAGATTCGTAAGGATCTCACCGATGAATGGAAAACTCGCGGATTGGAAGAGGGGTTTCAGTTCGCTGCACTGACGGATGTTATTTATAAAACGTAGGCGGATAAGACCGCGAAGGAGTACAAAAACTACAAGGGCCTGAAGAAGGAAAACCTGCGCGATAATATGACCAACAAGGAGCTGGTGCTTAATATGCTGGCTGAACTCTCCACGAAGGAGATTTCTGAGGCGACCGATCCGGATTCTTTTCCTGAGCATAAACAGGTTGCGAAGCAGGGCGGCGAGGTGGCCCGGAATGCGCGGTTGGAGCTGGAGGCGAAGACTGGAAAAAAGGTGGTTTCTCCGTTGAGTGCCAAGGATGGGGTCATGCTGGAAAGCGGGATGGGCGAATAAGATTCCGAATTTAGTGGAAGTGGAATCTTTGCGTTCTATGCGCTCTTTCGTGGCAAATCCCTTTAACCTCCCACCCAGCACCCCCTTCAATAAACTCCAGCCCTCATACAGAACGCCCGTTTTTAGGTTTTTCCTCGCAATATGAATGTAGCCACTTTGACATGAAAACTGCAAAACATGGAGATTTATTAACCGCGCTGAAAGCGAAGCGACACATAATTTTTGTATTCAAAAATAGTGACGCAGGAACGGTTCATCCACTAATCTACACGAATGGAGCCGGAGAAGAAAGGTTCCCACGGATAGTAAAACGTCCCACGGATTTGGGTCAGAGCCGCCATCTGGATCCGTGGGGCGTTTTACCATCCGTGGGAAAGATATTCAGGAGGGAATGGCACTAAGTTAAGCCCCTTTTGCTATCATTGCCTATCGAACTAAATCACGATTCTACAGCTGTTTTGATCACGAATTTACACGAATCTACACGAATCGTTTCAGGCTCAATTCTTATCTATTTTAGTCCCATTCGTGTAAATTCGTGCTATTCGTGATCAAAAACTGATCCTGTCCGTTTTCGTTGTTTTCTTTTTAGTGTTGCAAATTCAAGACTGCCTGCATTCCGGCTAAAACCCCTTAACTTAATGCCATTCATTCAGGAGGCATTTTAGCGAGTCGGTTGTTTATGGTTTTCAACTCTGTATGTACGAGCAAAAATGGCGCGATTCAATGTGCAAGACAAAACTCTAAAATGGGTGTTTTGTATGAGGGCTGTTTTAAAAAAAAGGGGTTGACTCAAGCTGGTGCTCTGACACCTTTGTTGCGTACGTACGTACGGTAATAAGGGAGGGCTCCTCAGCGGTGTTTGGTCCTATCAAAATAGCTCAAAGTTTTTTATGAATCTCTTTTCGGGTGAGTTCGCAATCTTTTAGGATTTGTGCAAAAAGCCCGCGCCCAAGAGTTTCACCGTGATGCACGGGAACAACCGTACAACGTCCGTCGGGATGTTGAAGAAAACGATGCCTTCCTTTGCTACGAATAACCTCAAATCCGAACTTCCGAAGGGTTTTGATTAGGGCGAGTCCAGTGATAGACGGAAATGTACTCATGCCGGTACCGCAACACGTTGCACTCCAACAAATTCGTTGGAAACAGGTTTTTCGACATTAAGGCAGAGAGAGATTGCTTCCTGAATGCGGCGCATCAGAACATCCATCGATTTCGCCTGAGTGTGGCATCCGCGAAGAGAGGGGACGGAACCTACAAAAAATCCGTCCTCATCTCGTTCAATCAAAACATAAAATTCTTGAGTCATAAATTTACCTCCAAAAACACCTTACCATTACGGAGTAGGATTGCATTATTATTTTTCAATGCAACCGAGTCCCTTTTCAGGGAGGCACTGCTCGAAGGTACTCTGACACGCTCGTGTGAAACACGAAATCGATGTCTAGTCAAACCAGTCTGCAGTGGACGGAACAGAAGAACTCGGAAGTCCACCTTTCCAAAAATCGGCAATCGGCAATCTCCACTCGGCAATGC
>JAOZMR010000096.1 GCA_029934215.1 Pontiellaceae bacterium
ACGTTTTTGTTGTACTGGTTTTTGGTACAACGATAAATTCCACTCCCCTTATACAGAAATGAAACATGAAAATGTGTATTGCACAAGCGGGGAGGAGTTGTTTTAGCGGCTCTTCATGAATGTGCGTTTTTTTAAAGGCTTTTTCTTGTGGATAGATTCGGTAGATCATAGATCTTTAAATGTAGATATATTTCGTCGTGATAGCCGTAGGTCTGACGGGTTAACCAGCCGATCTTGTTGTTGAATCCCTCCTGACTCGCACTGGTGAGTTTATCATGCTTCCAATAAGCCCAAAGACCATCAAGCCGTCGCCGAATCGTTTTGACCATCTGTTTCAAACAGAAAACTCCTGAAGTCTCTGCTTTCTTATGAAAAACTAGGAGTCAATAATCCACTGAAAAATCAGCTCATTAAAATGTAAAACGAATCAAATGTAGTACCTAAAAAATTATGAGAACGCATGTTTGCAGTGGTTTGCGCGAAAAACGGGGAAACTTGGGTTAAGGAGTGGTTCATGAATGAAATTTACGAATCAAAGGACTGTTTCAACCCTGAAAACAACGGTGATTACGCTTAATCTCCCACCCATTAGCTCCCCTCCCTAGAGGGGTTTTTCATCCCTTGAAATTCGTCCATCGGAAATCCACCTACCTTCGACATTCAATATTCCTTGTTCGATACCCGTCTTCTCTCCCATCGGCTGTTTCTCTGACTTCCTTTAGCGTAGCGGTTGTGAAAACCTGATCTTGTTTGTTTCCAAGGGTTGGAACCTTTTTCTTTCAATCGGAAATCTTCATTCGGCAATGCCCCATCCTCTCTGTGCCGTAGTTCGGGGGAATTTTTTTCCTCGTCGGCACTTTTTTCCGAACCTAAACCGCTTAAAGCGGCAAATTTTTCCGAAAATGGGCCCAAATCGCGTGGCATGAGGCGTGCATATAGGGTTGGCATAACTCAAATAAGGAACGTTGAAATGGAAAGAATAGATAATAAACTGGATCCGATTGTTTTGGAAACAATGACTCAAACGGTTGAGATCCCTGTTAATCGCGGAAATATTTTTGTGTTTCCTGAGGGTGTCCCAGCGTTTGAGGAGTATCGGCAGTTTGTTTTGTATTGCGATACACATCTGCAACCGTTCTTTTTCCTGAAGTCTGTTGGAATCTCTCCAGAAATCTCTTTTGTGTGTGTGGATCCCTATATGGTTAATTCGGATTATAAGGTTCGTTTGGGTAGTGCGGATATGAAGACTCTCGGGCTGGAGTGTAAGGAGGATGCGTTTGTTTTTTCTGCGGTTACGGTTCGGGATAATCCTGAGGATATTACGGCTAATCTGATCGGTCCTTTTGTTCTTAATGTGAAGAATTGTACGGGTAAACAGGTGGTTAATGAAAATAGCCGTTATAGCGTTCGTACTCGGATCTGGGATAAGATTAATGATTTGAAGGAACAAAAAAAAGAAGAAGAAGATGTGTGTTTGGTTGAGATTGATGCTTAGACACAGGAAATTTTTAACAGCGAGCCATGGAGGGTAGATATGCTGGTACTGACAAGGAAGTCGAATGAGAGTGTGATTCTTGGGGAGGATATTGAGGTTAAGGTCCTGTCGATTCGGGGCGATCAGGTGAGTCTTGGGTTTCGTGCCCCGCGTGAGATGGCGATTAATCGGAAAGAGGTTTTTGAGGCGATTCAGGCAGAGAATAGAAGTGCGGCGGTGAATGAGAAGGCGTCGATGGAGTTGCTGAAGGGGTTAATGCCCAGATGATTTGGAGTTAATAGTTTGTAACGTGTGTGAAAGCCGGTGCGCAGGTTACATGAGAAGTAATAAATACCGGTTAGGCAAGGATGCCGAATAACATCAAGGAAGAAATACCATGCAAATTAACAATAATGTAGCAGCCTATAACGTCTGGAAGAATTACAGCACCAATGTTGGTGGTCTCCGTGAATCAATGAGTAAACTGTCTTCTGGAACGCGAATCCAGAATGCGGGAGATGATCCTTCTGGATTGGCAATGAGTGAACGTTTACGTAGTCAAACCCGCAATACTGCGGCTGCGGCGAACAACGTTGAAAATAAATTAAGTTACCTACAAACAGCAGATAGCTGGTTGCAGAAAATTCATGACATGCTTGGTCGTATGAGCGAGCTATCCGTGATGTCCAATGACGGAACTAAGTCGCAGGCTGACCGCGATATTCTACAAAAGGAATTCGCACAGATGCAGGAAGAGATCCAGCGTATTACTAGTGGTGCAACTGCCGCCGGTAAATTCAACGGTATCTATCTGTTCCGCGGCGGAAACGGCGTTGCCGAAATGTCGGGTGACGGTGTTGGTTCTGGAGATGGTTTGAGTCAGCAGGTCGGTGCCGATGTCGGAATGGTTTTTGAGTCTAAGGCAATCAATTTGTCGGTCGACAACAATGCTACTATCGGCACGTATGCGACGTATTCGTATGCGGAAAACATGAGTTTGGCCGGTGAGGACATCGTAAGCGTAGCTTGGTCGAGCTTAATCACCACTAACAATCTGAGCATTTCAGTTCAGTCCAATGCCGCTTCAGCTATTGGTAAAATGAGCGTCGGTATTGACTTCATCAGCGAAAAACGAGCAGTTCTCGGTGCGGAAATGAAACGCATGGATCACGCGCTGTCTGGTTTGCGCAACTATGAAGAAAATATCACCGCAACAGAAAGCCGTATCCGCGACGTTGATGTAGCAAAAGAAACGACGCAAATGTCTAAATTCCAGATTCTGCAACAGGTCGGTACCGCCATCATGGCGCAGGCTAACCAGTTGCCGAACGGTGTTATGCAGCTCCTCGGTTAATTCGGGCGAATAAGGGAAGGTCCCCAGTTTTGGGGGCTTTCCCTTTCGCTTTTTTCTGTGTGGCATCCCTCCTGCTGTATCGGCTGGTGATGAAGAAGATATTGCTCATTTTAGGTGTTGTGGTTGCCGCTGTTTTGCTCAGCGGTGGTCTATTCCTGGTCGGTTCTGGCGGAGACGTTGAGCCGGTGATTAATCCGGATACGTCTGTGGCGGCCGAGATGATGCAGATGGCTGAGTTTTTTCAAAAGCAGGGTCGTTATGATGCTGCGTATTCACAGCTTCGCCAGCTTCTTGATCTGCCTTTGACCTCTGGACAGCAACGCGACGCGACGCGTCAGTTGGGTGAGGCTTTTCTTGAGGATTATCGTAAGAATGGCGCGTCTGTTCTCGATTCGGCGGATCTCTATTTGCGGTCTGCTTTTGGTGCTTCGCTTGATGATGTTGATTTCCAGTTGAAGGTTGGAAAAAACCTGATGTATATTGCTTCGGAAAAAAATGAAGCCGAACGTTTCTTTGATCTGGCTGAGCGTTTGTTGTCCTTGGAACTAGAGGATGATGATGCGTTGGGTTTGTGGCAGCGTAAGTTTGATTATATTTTTGAGTCGGGTCTTCCGTGGAGCGAGATCCAAAGGGAAATGATCGCCGCAGAAAATCTGTCGCTTTATGGTCCGAGCGGGGTTCGTATGCTGGATGAAGCTCGCTTGCGGATTAATGAACGTCTTTTGACTGATTCTGATTGGTTTGCCCAGTACGCCGAGGCGATGGGCGATCAGGGGACTGTTAAATTGCAAAGGGAGTTGTTCAACGATGTTAGTCGTATGCTTGCAGAGCAGATGGCGCTTTCTTCTGGGGAGGAACGTGGAGATTATGCGTTGCGTTTGGGGATTGCGATGGTGTCGACTGGCGATTTTGAAGGAGCAAAGCTTAATTTGAGGCTTTGTTTGGAAACGTCACCTTCTGCGGATATAACGTTGGCGCTACAGCTGATTTTTAATTTGTTTGGTGAGAGGGGTGATGAGGTTGAGTTGCAACAGTTTGTGACCCAGCTTTTGCATGGTAGAACTTATTATGAGATGGATCTCGACCAAAAGTTGCGGATTGTCGGTCTGTTGTCGTCTTTGAACCGCTATTCGGATGCGCTGGATGTGATTGAGATTGATCTGAAGATGATCGAGCCAGGCCCAGATGCTGAGAGGCTTCTTGCTGAGGCGGTGATTTTGGAGGCACGTCAGGGGAACAATGAGGCGGCTCGTGAGTTGATGGATAAATTGTTTGCGATGGGTGTTAGCGTGCCGTTCGGACGTGCGCTGAAGGCGTTTGTTGATCTTCAGATGGCTCGTAATGAATATGCGTTGGTTCTGGAGTGGGGGCTTGGTTATTTGAGCGGCGTTCCAATCGATTCTGCCCCCGCAAAGGAGATTCTGTTTTCGTTGGCCGAGGCATCTTATTGGTTGGATAAGCCGGTGGTTGAGAAGATTTGCGCCGGGGCGATTGCGGTTCAGGCAAGCCCAAACGATCAACGGGTTGCGCCAGTGATCTTGCGGATGGCTGGGTTTGTTGAGGAAATGGGGCTCCATTCGCTGGCGGGCACCTATTATAACCGAATCGGTTTGTTGAATTTTTTCCAGGAAGATGGCGAAAATGAGCAGCTCGGACGAAATATCGGGGAGTTGGCGATGCTCGGTAAGGCGCGTTGTTTGAAGCAGGCCGAAGAGTGGGAGCGTGCGGACCATTTGTTCCGAGATCTGAGTCGTCGAACGGTGTCGCCATTGATTCGTTCGGAGATTGCGGTTCACTGGGCCGAGCTTTCATTCCGTTTTGGTCAGCGTCGCGAGGCAGAACGTCGGTATAATTTGGCAGACCCGCAACTCCTTTCGCCTTCTTTGCGGGCACGCTATTTCCTAGGTCAGGCTCGACTCCATAGTGAAGATATGGCGCAGGATGGCCCAGCCATCGAAAACGCGCTCATCCGATTGCAGGATTTGAGCGATGATGAACGGGGCCAAGCGACGGTCGACTTTTTTAACGAAACGTTTGATTTCCTGTTTTCGAAGGAAGATGACCGGGCGATGAGTCGTCTGATCGATCTGGCGTATCAGTCGGATTATGCCGCTATTATTCCGATTCAGAGCTATGTGCTGCGCAAACTTTTTCAAGATATGAGCCTCGAAAATATTGGAGAGCTTAATGAGGATTTTCGGGAAACGGTTTTTCCGAAAGAGGCATCGATGGTTGATTTGGCGCAGGCAGTTCGCCGAATCGACAAATTGAGAGCGACGGTAAGTTTACACAGCAAAAGGAGTGTCGAAGATGAATGACGTACAGGTTATGACAGAGTTGAACAGAACAAAAAGCCTATGCGAACAGATGGATTCTCTGTTCAGTACGGCTTCTCAACAGGGACGCATGCTCTCCTTTAATGAGACGATGCGTACCGATGAGCTCTCGCAGGAGCTGATTAAACAAATCCGTAGACTTCCGCGTCGCTTAAGTTCGCAGGGTAGTTCTGTGCAGATGAAGGTGAAGGCCGGCGAGACACTCGACCTGGTTCGTCTAACGCTTCGCAAAATTGCATCGCCAGTGATTCCAGATCAGCAACCACGGGCTGCGTCAAGACGCATGGCTGCATATAGTTTTTAAGGAGAGTATAGTGGAAACGACTAAATCCATAGTGGGTACACCGGACAACCTTCAGAATGTCCTAGCGAGTGCCAGAGAGGCGTTCGAGCTTTTTGAGCGCCAAACCGGTCTTTTAGAGTCCTCGTTTTCTTACCTCGAAAAGGATTTGGCCCGCTCTTCTGGAGCTTTACGTTTGGCTGATGATAGTTTGAGAGAAAAGGATAAGGAGTCCAAACGGGTTCTAACTCATCTGCATAGCGTGCTTGAGAGTTTGAGCGATGGCGTGTTTGTGGTTGATTCCAACGGTCTTGTCGAATTTGCCAATTCATCGGTTCGTAAATTTTTTGGAGAGACGAGGGATTTGGCGGGTTCTTTGTATGATGATGTTGTGACGGTTCCGTTTCAGAAGGATCGTCTGAAGGGCGTTCTGGAAACTGCCCGTGCGGATCTTCATCGTGAATTCGAAATGGGCTCGGCTCAGACGGGGCGGGTTTTGCTGCAAAGCAGTATGTCGCCGGTGATTAGTGATAATGGCGATGTCCTCGGCGTCGTCGAAATCCTCCGCGACATCACCCAGCAGCGCCAGGTGGATCGTCAGCTTAAGCACCATAGACACATGGCGGCGCTCGGAGAAATGGCGGCCGGAGTGGCTCACGAGATTCGTAATCCTCTCGGCTCTATTGAGGGTTTCGCTCTGCTTTTAAAGAAGGATCTCGATCGCAGCGGGCTCGATTCGCACTCACGACTCGCCGAGCGAATTGTTCAGGGCGCCGAAAATCTTAACTATGTTGTCAGCAATCTACTGGATTATGCTCGGCCGGTTCGTTTGCAATACGAAATGTTCTCGGTTCACTCTTTGCTGTGCAGTCTGCGCGACTGCCTCACGGGGGTGGTTCGCGAGAAGCAGGTGGATTTGGTGATTCAGGATCCCGGCGAGGAGATGCAAATGCGCGGGGACTTGCGGCAGCTTCGGCATGTATTGATCAATCTAGGTCGCAACGCCGTGGAGGCATGCGTCCCAGGCGAAAAGGTGCATGTGGAGTTCTTTATCTATCAGAGCGAAGTCGCTTTTCACATCTCAGATAACGGATGCGGAATCGATGCGCCAGATCTGGAACGTATTTTCGATCCATTTTTCACAACCAAGTCCGCAGGAACCGGCTTGGGGCTTTCATTTTGCCACAAGATTGTCGAGGCGCATGGCGGAGAGATCATGGTTCACAGCGACAAATCGAACGGTACAGTTTTTCAAGTAATTATCCCAATGTGGAGGAATTCAATATGAACGGAATAGAAACAGCATTAGTCGTGGATGACGATTTTTTGATGAGGGATTTTGTCCTCGAAAGTTTGCGGCGCGAGAACATCAATGTGCTCGAGGCGGAGGACGGATATCGCGCCAAGGAAATTCTTGCGGAGCAGCATGTCGATCTAGCATTCATCGATCTGAAGATGCCAGGCATCTCCGGGATGGATCTGCTCAAATATATTCGCAAATGCGGTATGGACACAATTCCAATCATCGTCACGGCATTCGGAACCGTGGAACGAGCCGTCGAAGCGGTAAAAAACGGAGCATACGATTTTCTGATGAAACCGTTCTCGCCGGAGCAGGTATCGATCATCGTCAACCGCTCTAGCGAGCTCGTTCGTCTGCGCTCCCACAACCGATACTTGCGCGAGGAACTCGGGCTTGACCTTCCAGGCGGTCGCCGAATGGTCGGGAAATCTTCTGCCGTTCAAGATATGTGCCGACGGATCGAAAAAGTCGCGAAAACCGATGCCAATGTACTTATAACCGGCGAAAGCGGAACCGGCAAAGAACTCGTAAGCTTAGCCGTACACTCCATGAGCGAACGAAGCAAAGGACCCTTCGTACGCATGAACTGCGCCGCTGTGCCCGAGGCATTGATCGATAGCGAACTCTTCGGACACGAACGAGGCGCCTTTACCAGCGCGGTAGAGCGACGCACCGGACGCTTCGAATTGGCAGACAACGGAACACTACTGCTCGACGAAATTGGTGAAATGGGCATTGGCGTACAAGCAAAGCTTTTGCGCGTTCTTCAAGAGGGCGAATTCGAGCGCGTGGGAGGAACACGTACGGTTCGGATCAACACAAGAGTCATTGCTGCAACCAACCGAGATTTAAAACAATTGGTTGCCGACGGCACCTTCCGAGAAGATCTGTACTATCGCTTGAACGTCGTGCCGATTCATGCGCCAGCCCTTCGAGATCGACGCTCAGACATCCCGCTACTGCTCGACACCTTTATTTCTCAAATCCACAAAGAGAAAAATCGTCCGCAATTCTCAGACGACGCCAGGCAACTTCTAATGAATTACAACTGGCCCGGAAACATCCGCGAACTCGGAAACGTTGTTGAGCATATCTGTGTGATGGAAGATGGTCCCATCTTTGATGTAAACACCCTTCCGCCAGTAATCCGAGGAGAAGAAACCCCTGTCCGAGCTTCGGGCGATACGCCTCAGATCTCTACAGGAGCGTCACTTCCTCTGAAAACACGCAAACTCAAAGAAGTCGAGCGCGAGCTGATCTTCAAAGTCCTGTGCGAGAAAGACGGAAACCGCAACTTAACAGCCGACGACCTTGGCATCAGCGTACGAACCTTACGCAACAAGCTGAATCAGTACAAAGATGAAGGAAAAATGCCAGCGGATCTCATTTAGGTGAGAAACATCCAAGACTGGTTTTGAAAAAGGAGATAGATATGTGCAGAATAAACCCAAGAATCGACGTTGCATTCAAGAAATTGTTTGGCAGCGAAAGCAACAAAGACCTACTCATTGATTTAGTGAATTCGATTGTTCCAGAAGCCGATCAGGTTAAAGACCTTACGATGAAAAACCCCTACAATCTGGCAGACTACCAAGCTGGAAAAATATCCTCTCTTAAAATTAAGGCAGAGAATATGAACGGGACATTTTTCAATATAGAAATAAAAATTGGCGACGATCAGCACTCCGACAAAGAAGCACTCTGCTCTTGGGCTCGACTGATCTGCGATCAGATTCCTTGCGAGGGACAGGATTATAAGACGGTCGAAAAGACGGTATGCATAAACATCATCGATTCCAAGTTGACGAATAAGGAGGATCCATCCTTCCATACAGTTTACCGAATTTCGAATGAAAAGACAGGCAACCCCGAATCACTCGACAACTTACTCCAAATTCACTACATTGAACTGGAACGTTTCACAACTAAAAACGAAGACATCAAAACCGTACTAGATCGCTGGACAGCCTTTCTGGTCCGAGCGCACAGCCTAAACCTGGATAGTCTACCCGAAACATTAAAGGATCCAGTTATCATAAAAGCGGTAAAAGAGATCGACCAAATGTTCAACAAAGAAGAGCTTGCGACATACACCATTCGTCACAACTTATACATGGATACGCACAGCAAGAGAAAATCGGCATAGGCGCACTCAAACTTATTGGACAGACAGTTATTCGTTGCGCGCTTAATCTGTCTTGAGACTTCTTAAAGTAAGCCGGCGTTTGTAGCCAGTGATGAGAAAAGCTAATTTGCGTAAATAGTTCACGCTCATGTAGATGTGCACATCTATATTCAGAAGCTCGGATTAAACTCTACACCATTTCCAAACGTTTGAAGACCACCAACTTTTAAATCAGCGAATAACCCTAAAGCACCAGTATCGATTGCTCAATGGTTTAAGCTCTAAAGTCACCTTGTTTTTTCGATTTATACTATACCCGTATTTCATGTGGCACCTTGGACACTGCCCCACCTTTTCAGTCACAGGGAGAGACACTCCAATTTTCTTGCCACACGTCGGACAAGGAGGGTTTTGTAGATCTGGAAGATCCCCCATCGTATGAAGCAGGGCGATTTTGAGCACTTCGTAGCTCC
>JAOZMR010000097.1 GCA_029934215.1 Pontiellaceae bacterium
CCGTTCTGCCCTGCGTTGAAGAGCGCACGCACGCGGGTAGTCAAAATATCGAACTAAACGCGCAGCCATCGCAAAATATTGCCCAATGCTCGCAGTTTGCACGCTCGTTGCTTCAAACAACCAGTACGGCATTGGATCGTCGTGGCACCAGTCCGACAAATGAGGATGCCCAGAGGCCTGCGCCCCCATCGGAATCCCTCCATCCTCGCGTTGCGTTTGTTCCCAAAATGCGAGGCTCCATAGCGCCTCGTCGAGAATGTCTGGAATCCCGTTCCCGCTTTCTGGGATTTGAAGTTGATCGTCGGTCAGCGCGCCGGCATTCGCCTCGTACGCAGAAAGAAGATGCTTCGAAACCCGATGGTGTTGCTGACGGATATCATAATCGCCAGCATCATGATGGCCGCCGACACATGGGATCTCGTTGGCGATCGGTGTTGGCGTGGCCAGCGCAAAATAGCCCTCATTATCGGTTAGCTGAAATGCAGGATCTGTGACGGTATAAACCGTTGGATGGTCAGGGAACCCCTTGTCGTACAATGTATACTCTGACGTCCGAAGCCCGCCCCATCGGTTCAGAAACATTCCACGCATCGTCGTCCAAAACGACTTATAAATTGGAGAATTCCCCACGCAAAACGGATACGAAAGCCCCACGCCCGCGAGACGAATCTGCCGAAACTCGGCATCATTCGCAGGAACCATAGAAAGATCAATTTGCTTCACATCCGTCGTACCATCATCCGTCTCGAGAGCCACTCTGGTTTCGAGAGAAAGCCCTGCAGCAACGACAGACGGTGACACAAAAGGATCATCAGACACCCGCACCACATCCGCCGTGGTCGGGAACTCCGCAGTATCGAGAACCACATAATCGTTTATATTACTTCGACAATACGAGGTCGCCCCAAGCCAGCTTCCAACATACGCCCACCTCTCGCTCGCCGCCGAATTATACCCCACCTGATTCAATCGAACCGCCGGAGAAAAACTCCGATTCTCGTCAAAACAAAAAAGAACCCTCATGCCATCTGGCAAAACAATCTCCAACACCTCGGACGCACCAACACCCTCCCCAAGATGGAGCGAAAACGTATGATCCGTATGAATATGCCCCTGCGTCGGCGAATCCAAATCCGCCTGCCCAACCCCACAAGAATAGCGAGAAACCTGCGTAACCGGGATCGGAACACCATCATGCCTGGAAACCTGCCAAACCCCAACCTGCAACGCATCAGGATCGACAGGAAATTTATGCTCAAAAACCTCCGGCTCAGGACACATCTCCACCCACTCCTCAGCCACAACCACCTGAACAATATTCGGAGCCAACAAATGAACCCGCCTGATTTTAGAATCCAAATCGACCGACCAAACCTGGCCGCCCAGCGTAACTCCATGCACCTGCTCCTCCGCCAAAAAAGACTCGCCTTGATACGCGGCAACACGCACAAACACGCCCTGATCTGGCGCCAGATTCGAAACAACCACGGAAGAAGGAAACCCATCCAGAGTCGCAACCAACCTCTCCGCCGAAAAAGGCGAAGACCCAACAAACACCTGAACACGATCCGTGTGAGCAGGCGGAGCCAACTGTAAAGAGATCGTTGATGACGTCGCATCATCCACCACAGCAAACCCAGCCCCCCAAGCGGGACCCATAAAAAACCCAAATACGACACAAAAAACAAATCCACATTTCATTACACGCTCTCCTAACAAGAAGAAGAACATAACAAGGAACTGAAAACCAGAAAACACATTTATAGATCGAGTATCTACCGGACCTCATACAAAACGCCGATTTTCAGAATCCACCTCGCAAGAGGAGATGAATATCGAATATTGAACAAGGAATATTGAACATCGAAGTAGAGAGAAAGAAAATTCATCTCGGAATACAATAAAAACAAAAAAAGGTTCCAAGGGATGGAACCCCCCTCACTGGAGGGGATTTTCCAACCATTGGAAGAATGGCACTAAGTTAAGCCCCTTTCGCTACCACCGCAATCACGATTCTATAGCTGTTTTGATCACGAATTTACACGAATCTACACGAATTTTTTCTGGCTTAATTCTGATCTATTTTAGTCCCATTCGTGTAGATTCGTGGATGAACCGTTCCTTCGTCACTATTTTTGAATACAAAAATTATGTGTCGCTTCGCTCGCGCGTGATCAAAAACTGATCCTGTCCGTTTTCGTTATTTTATTTTTATTGCTGCAAATTCAAGACCGCCTGCATTCCGCCTAAAACCCCTTAACTTAGTGCCATTCAACTATTGGAACTCTTTTTCTTACAATCGGAAATCGGAAATCTTCAATCAAAAATGCTCTCAACCTCAGTTCACCCAGAGAACGAGGCTGGAAGCGCTCGTCTACGTTTCATGAAAAATCTTCGATTTTCCAAGGTTTGGAACTCTTTCTTTCAATCGGAAATCAGAAATCTTCAATCAAAAATGCCCTATCTCTTCCTCTAGCGATAGCGGTTGCCAAAACCTGATCCAGCTTGTTTCCAATGGTTGGAACTCTTTTCTCCCAATCGGCAATCGGCAATCTCCATTCGACAATGCTCTCCCATCCAGCAGCCTCTTCAATAAACTCAGGACAAGCAGCCGAGGAAAGAATCATAAACACCCCGCCTACTTCCAAGCCGTCAACCGCTTCATCCAGCGAGTAAATTGAGAAACCGAAAATACTCAACAATTCCTGATGGGATTAGTTCCTAAAACTGGAGTCCGGTTTCTACTTTTGAAGCGGGCAGGAACGAATGGCACTACGTTAAGCCCCTTTCGCTACCACCGCAATCACGATTCTACAGCTGTTTTTGATCACGCGCGTTTTCTTTACTTCTCTTTTTGGTAGCGCAAATTCAATACCGCATGCGCTTCTTCTCTTCGTTTCGAGGGCCGTGTGCGCGCCCTATCCCAATCCGTTCATTCTTCTAATTCAACATTAATTCGGAAGAATCGGGTTTGATGTTTATCCGGTCGCAAGACCTCCACCTGATTGGTTTCCGTATTGCCCACCACAGAATCACCTTCTTGAGTGAACGACGGCGACAACAAGGAGGTGCAACTTTCAACATAGTAGCGGCGGCCTTCAACATTCAGCCAGCGCAGTACTAGGTTTTCACCACCAGGTGCCACAGAGATGCTTTCAATGCGCAGATGCGAGTCAGGATCCGTTGGGTCGGTTCCTGCCACAGATTCATGCCGATCCGAGCACCCATCCGCATCCTCATCGCCCGTGCCGTCGTGAGATTCGGTTGACCCGAAATGGCGTCGTTCAAATGTATCCCACATGCCATCCCCATCGGCATCAAAATAGCCAAAGAGAGCTGTATCGTGACATTCAATCGGCGGGGCATTGTCAGAATAATGCACCCAGAAGATTTTTCCATCACCCACCTGTAACAGTCGGTTCTCGGCATCGCTCGCGGCATACGTCAAGCCGAGGCGTTCTTCGGGAACCGAGCGGCTCACAAACACACCGCTGTCGGGTGCTGTTTCCGTCAATACAATGGGGAACCCGATCGAGTCTTCGGTACTTCCAACCTGAACGTTGACGGTCTCAAGAGCCGTACTGCTGGTATTGAGGTCATCATCCTCCAACGTGATGACTGCACGATCCACAATCGACGTATAATGCTGCCCATCAAAGTATAGGAACCCAGGAACGCCAGACCCATCGTGCGGAACGGTCGAAACGGTTTCTGATGCCAGAGAGACACCTCCACCCGCATCATAAGCAAGCAGTTCCGCGTAGACACGCTCTCCATTCTGCATCCCAGAGATCCAGTAGGGCTGGCTCGCTCCAAATCCAATATCAATGGTCTGCTCGTCTGTTCGGCCCGGCTGAGTCCAGATCACGGCTCGGATGCCGGCTTCGTGTCCACTGCTCATCCAACTCAGTCCCATGGATTGATCACCGGGCACGGCGCTCACATCAATCGGCGCGGGTAGTCCGGCCGCCGCCTGAACTTCATTCAAGACCCACTGTGGCACTCCATCGACACTAATGCAGCAACGGGTTGAAAACTGCTGTCCAGCCCCGTCCAGATCATAACTGAACGACCGCGGCGTGAGATCCAGATAGGGCCCCCACTTCACGGCATTCAATGTCTCGCTCCACACTCCGTTATGGCTGATGTTCGAAGCTCGAACTCCCACGGGAAGATATTCCACCACGGCATAACAATGGGCGCCGGATCTCGGCGTCACGCTCACCGTCATCGCCGCGTTGGTTGTCCACGGGTTGACTAAATTGCGAGACGTTGTTGCATCCTGTTGAAGCACCAATTCCTGCTGTCCGGCAGTGAGTCGTCCCAGTCCGTTAAAACTACCGGCACCCACCATTGGATAGATTCCATCCGGGCCCGTGATCCGATAGGTCACATCTCGCGGATCATCATCGACCCATGGCCCCCAGCGCAGCGTACGTGAGGTCGGATTCCAGGTTCCACTGTCCGACACCTGATCCACCACAAGTCCGGCAGGAATCTGCTCAACGACCCCGAAACAGCGCACATCATAGCCCGCACGGGCAGAAAGTTGAACGGTCGGGGTCGCCCCGCCGTCTCCCTGAATGATTCGAACAATCGAACTTCCGTCACTGAGAATATCGTCTGCATACATAGCCGATATGGTTTCACTGGGTTGGAACTGATCCCGGAACGCCCGAGCACTCAGCATCCGACCGGTGATCAATCCGAGCGGAGCGCTGTATACCGGCGATTTTTCAGTCGGCTCCGTGCCATCCAGCGTATAGCGGATGACCGCTCCCGGCGTAACACAAGAAATCGAAATCGTCACAGGAATCGGTGTACCGGGCGGCTGACTGAAGAAAGGCACTGCAACCACAGGTCGTTGCGTCAGATCAATCTGCACCACGTCGTCGCCAGTAGAACCAAACCCATATCCGTCGGCGCTGGCCCGCCCCGCGAGAGTGTGTCGTCCAGCGGTTCCGCTCACCTCATAACTAACGGTCTGAAGCTCTCCATTGCGCAAGCTTCCCCAGCGCACTTCACGACGAGACGGAAGCCAGACCCCATTATCGCTGATGTTAAAGGGGGTCAACCCTTCCGGAAGCATTTCTGCCACGCCTTGACAGACCGCACCAGACCCCGGATACACCTCCAGGGAAACCAGCGGCAGATAGGTGCCATTTTGGGTGATGGTACGGATATAGCGCCGACCGTCATACGGGGCATTCTCTTCATAGCGGCCCACCGAAACCGCGCTGGCAAAGGAATCCGGCTTAAACGCCCGAACGCGGAGCGTAACCGGAGAGGAAAACGTGAATGCATCTGTATACACCGGATCAGCTTCCGTGGGTGTAGAGCCATCAACCGTATAGTGCAGCACGGCTCCGGCGGTTTCACAGGACACGCTCACATCAACCGGCAAAATCGACGAAGAAACCGGAGAAAGAATCGGCGAGGCAACCGTCAATGGTGCCGCCGGAGGCGGTTCGATTTGCCGATCAGAAACCATCGCAACCAGAACCGTATTCGTAGACCACAGACCCACGCCATTCACGCTGAGCCAGATCGGCAGGTTATAGCGACC
The DNA here is from genome assembly GCA_029934215.1 of Pontiellaceae bacterium. Classification (GTDB taxonomy): domain Bacteria; phylum Verrucomicrobiota; class Kiritimatiellia; order Kiritimatiellales; family Tichowtungiaceae; genus Tichowtungia. The sequence continues at coordinate 5,567 of JAOZMR010000097.1, forward strand.
GCTTTGACCTTGCGCATCAAAAGTTAAAACGCGCGCCGTATCGTCGAGGAACGTTCCCCAGCGAACAACTCCGTCGTCTGCATCATAGACACCGTCGTGCGAAATGGCCGCTGGCTGCATTCCGTGCGGAAGGAATGCCTCCACGCCCCAACAAGAGGTTCCGGCGTCAGGAGTCGCCGAAAGCTCGACTCCATTGGTCAAACCGGTCGTCACGGCTTGCATAGACAGACCCGAAATCTCTTCCGGTGTTGAATACCAGGCAGAACGCACGGTACTGGGAAACAGCCCGCTTTTAAACGCACGGGCCCGCAATTGCGACCCGGCAGTAACCGCCAGAGCATCGCTATATTGCGCCGAAGATTCCGTCGGCAACGAGCCATCGGTCGTATATCGAATCACGGCGTTGGTCGTCGAACAGGAGATCACAACATTCGTTGGAGCGAACGCACCGCCATCTGGATCAAAAATCGGCGCGGATACCGTTCCCGGTTGCTGGGCAGGTGGTGCAACCAACTGCGCCGCAGGAACCAGCAGCAGACTCGCGAGCTGCAAGGGGCTTTCACCGTCCACCGATCCCGACGTGCCCTCCAAACGAACAGGCGTGCGATCCGGAAGCGTCAGCTCATAACTGACCGTCCGTGCATCCGCCGAAATGGGCCAGCGAATGACCCGCCGACCTAAAAGCCAGACTCCCGAGCCAGTAATGGAAGAGGGCAACAGCGAATCGGGAATGGGCTCCTCGAAGCCCACGGCATCCACATCGGGATCAGGTATCAATTCAATCGTAACCCGAAACAAGCCGGAGGCATTGACATTGGTGATGCTCCGCAAAAGCTGGCAACCAGGCGGAATTCGTTCCGGTGCATAGCGGCCTTCAGCGGTTTCACTGGGGTCCAGCCCATCCTTAAATGCCCGGAAGCGCAACAAAGCATCTCCCGAAACCGAGACCGGACTGCTGTACTGCGCGGACGACACCGTAGGCACCGAACCATCCGTCGTATAACGAAGTTCCGCACCGCTGGTCGCGCAGGATGCCGTAATATTGGTGGGAGCCCAATAGCCCGATTCCGGAGAAAGAATCGGAGTGGCCGCCTGTTCCGCCGAAGCACTCAGCGCAATGCCGCATATCCAAAGCACGCCGAGACTCGTTCGCCAGCACCGAAGCCTATTCACAATCCGTGTAATCATCACAATACCTCCTGAAACATGGAGAAAAATTCCAATTCCAGGAACAGGGAATACACCCCGATCCCAGAAAAAGATGTTCGAACGCCCTAAAGCCCTGGCTTCCAGCAGACCGGCTTCGCGGCGGCATCGTTATGATAGCTTCCTCCATTTTCCACCAGATAGCCCGCCCGCGTCACATAATCAACCGGAATGGCCGTCGGAGCCGTCGCCCAATCGGTGTCAGCGCGCCACGCGACCCGATATGCATCATACTCCGCCGAAGAAATGGACCAATCGCTATTGCTGTCTGCCGGATGCGGGCCGGTGTTGGCCATCTCATAGCACCCGATGTCTACCGTGTTGGTGTTGCGCACATTCAGCTCCAGATCCACCAGCGGTTGCTGCGGAGCAGAACCCGTTCCGGCATCAGCCAGCAGAGACCCGTTGCGTAGATGATAATCGCCCGCCAGCGCATTCACAAACAGCGGCGCCACATCCATATTGTCCACCGCATAGTCCCATACCCCGTACAGACCGTTGACGTTGTTGTTGTAGAGCTCTTTGCGCGCACCCGCGCCATCCAGCGCAATGTCATCGCCCGAGCCACCTGTGGAGCGATTGCCCCAGATAATGTTGTTGTACACCCAAATCTGCTCGTCGGAACCCTGACAGTTTAACGCGATGCCGCCACCGTTGCCCCCTGCCGTATTATCGGACACCGTGTTGTTGACCATCGTCAACGCCGCATCAATCACAAAACGAATTCCACCGCCATAGCCGCTCGTCCCGTTACCCGTCAACCGATTGTTGATGAAGGTTACTTCATTCGCCATAATACAACCTGCACCCCCGCCTCCTACTGCGCTGTTATTTTCAAAAATATTGTTCCGATAAATGGAGTTTTTGCTTTTTGTATCATCAAACACGCCGCCGCCATATCCGGTTGCTGTGTTGCCTGAAAACACATTGAACTCAAAGGTTGCGGTTCCTTGAACATAAACCCCACCACCATGTCTATTCGAACCCGTCGTTTTATTTCCAGTAATCGTGTTGCTGGTAAATGTGTATGTATAACTTGATCCCTCGGCGTAAACCCCAGCGCCGTAGCCGCCGCTTCTATTATTCGCAATCGTGTTGCCCGTAACAATAGCACTCCCGTATAAGGAGTTAAGACCTCTGCCGGTGTTGTCACTGATGATGTTGTTAATCACACTTCCACCAGTCCTAAGATGAACGACAGAATAAGAAAGACTACGTACAGTATTATGGGTAATGACATTGTTTTCCAGCATTGAAGAGCCGTTAAAGTAGATAACGTCACGGTTGAAACTGTTTCGAACCACATTATTTTCACGAAAAGTCACGCTTCCTGAAGCATATAAACAATAACTACTACCATCATTATCACTAATCATGTTGCCGTTCATGACCATATCCCCGCTAAAATAGAACACATAGGCCCCCACGCCAGAGTTTTCGCTAAATACATTGTTTTCTAGCGTTGCATTTCCCTCACAATGAATCACAGAGCCTCCACCGGAATAGTCCCCGGTATTATTCACAACCTCATTTTCCCGAAAAACAATAAGAGTACCGTTATGATGCTCCAGCGCCTTGCGTCCGCTATTGCCCTCAAACAGGTTTCCATCATAGAGAACGGCGGCGGTGGCATTGGCATAGGTTCCGCCACCGGTTGCGCCATCGGAACAGCGGAAGATGTTGTCGTTCACGGTCAATCCGCGACAGGTCGACACATAAAGCCCCCAGCCCTTCGCACCATCTACCCCCAACATGCGGGAATCCCGAACGACCACATCGCCCAGCGTGCTGATTTTTATCGCGGCTCGATCGAGCGACCCGCAATTCCGTTTAAAAGTCATGCCCAGCACGGAAATGCTGACCGGAGAGCTGGCGGAAAAGTTCATTTCAGTTCCATTGCCGTCCCCGTCGAAAATCACATCCGTATTCGCCACTCCGGAGGCAGCCTGGACCGTCAGGTTGAAATTTTCCGATGAATTAAAGTTAAAACTTCCGATATAATAGCCGGCCGCGACATTAATGGTGTCATCATCCCCATTGGCCGAAGCCTGCGACAATGCCGTCTGCAGCTCCTGCGGCGTCGACACATCAAACGTGGCTCCATACGCAGAATTTACCGCCATCAGCCCCGCCAACATCATGCCACCCATCACCCGATACTTCATTCCACTTCGTTTGCCATTCATCGCAATTCTCCATTCTTAGGGTTAAAAAAAAGCTCCAGTTAGAAGCCGTCTGCAACCTATCAAAGGCAACCTGTTTTTGTAAAGGTCTATCTATCGCAAAATTCAGTTACCTATCTCGTACAGCCCTCATACAAAACGCCCATTTCCAGGTTTCGCCTCGCAATATGAATGTAGCCACCTCCGCAAGAAACTTCCGAACCTCGGAAGAATGGCACTAAGTTAAGCCCCTTTCGCTACCACCACAATCACGATTCTACAGCTGTTTTTGATCACGCGCGAGCGAAGCGACACATAATTTTTGTATTCAAAAATAGTGACGAAGGAACGGTTCATCGCACGAATCTACACGAATCTTTTCTGGCTTAATTCTGATCTATTTTAGTCCC
>JAOZMR010000098.1 GCA_029934215.1 Pontiellaceae bacterium
GCTTTTAGAGCGTTACAGGGAATGACAATCAGGTATTTTTTTCAACTCAAATAGTGGAGCGAAAAGCCTCTAAAAAACGCACATTCGTGAAGAGCCGACTTTGCACTCGCAATATTTCTAAATCCGCCAGAATTAAGCGATTTTGGAAATTGTTGAGAAGTTACCCTTTTTTGCGATCAGTATAACCAGAGTCAGCAAGGTGCCAAGTGCTGCAAATAGCAACCAAAAGGCAGCCCAGACGGGGGTCGGGTGGTATACACTGAACCCTGCGACAAAGATTGTTGCAAAGATTCCTAGTGGGACGAGTGAGGCGAACCGGTTTTGGGCTAGCTCAAAGTTCATTGTCAAAAAGACGAGGCTCAATGGTGTCATTGCCCAGATGACCCACCGAACGGTGTGCGTTAGTTCTTCCGAGGGTTGGAATTCGCCGAAGAGGATGCCGAGAGGTAGTTGGGGAAAGAGACTAAATATGCCGGCGATTCCTCCGACGAGTAGGATGCTGAGCGCCAGTGCTCGAAGAAGAGCACTCAATGATTCTTTGCTGAGTCCTTCTCGTGCAACTACTTTCGGGAATAGTGCGCCTGCAATGGGCTGGGAGAGGAAGACGATGGTTCTTCCGATCACGGATGCTTGAGCATAGGAGCCGTATGCCACTTCGTCGGGGAAAAAGATTTTCACCATTACGATGTCGGCGTTCATTAGAATGGAATAGAAGAAAAGCGCTGAAAGCGATCCGAAGAAGTAGCCGCCAATGCGGTCGAGCGGCTGACCCGTTGGTTCCGGGTTTGGAAGGGTTCGGCATAGGGCGCGGATCCCAACCCAGATGCATATGAGTACGCCGAATAGGTGCGCGGCGAGCGCGACTTCTGTGCAGGCAATTTTCCATACGAGCGGAATGGCGACGATTAGACGAATGAGTGTCCAGCCATTGGAAGAAACAGCCATCCAGCCGAAACGTTGCATCCCTTGAAAGGCGCCGGCGAATATGGGCATAAATATGGAGACGGAAAGGATGATTGAGATGAAGACGACGGGGAGGAATGAGTCCAGATGAAAGATTTGAGCCAAGGGTTTTGTGCATAATAGAACGAGAAGCAATACGGGGAATCCGACCGATGCACATTTTTTTACCCATTGCCACGCGAGGAGGCGAATATCGTTGATCCTTTCTTCTTCGAGGAGATGCCGCGAGAAATGCGCCATCGTGTTTTGGATGGAGAAGAAAAGTGGGGTGTAGAAAATGAAAAATGCACCGAGCAACGCGGCGAGTACTCCGTATTCCGATGGTGAGAGCATTCGCCCCATCGCCATGTGAAATACAAGATTCGCCGCGCTACCGATATGCAGAAGCCCCATCACTAAAAGGCTGTGAAGCAGCAGTCCGTCATGATTGAGCTTTTCCAGGAACGTGTTCATTGTGTGCCACGCCTACTTTTTTTAAACTCGTTTAGTCCAGCTCGGCGAGAATGGCGTCGTCAATGTCGAAGGCTGGATAGACGTTTTGGACGTCATCGAGTTCTTCGAGCAGGTCGACAAATTTTAGCAGTTTTTCCGCCTGAGCTTTGTCCGATACCGCTGTTGGCAAATCAGGAATCATGGTGACTTCCGAGGAGATCGTGTCGATGGCCGCTTCGGAAACCGCGTTTGCAACTGCGTTGTAGTCGTTTGGCGCAGTGATTACTTCGAACTGATCGTCTGCACGTGTCATGTCTTCCGCGCCCGCTTCGAGGACAAGGTCCATCAATGTTTCCTCGTCCGTGGCATCGCCTGCAATGACGATGTGCCCTTTCCGTTGAAAGCTACGACTGACCGCGCCCTGTTGGGCGAGGTTTGCGCCGTTTTTGGTGAGCACGTTTTTGATTTCTGAGGCGGCACGGTTTTTGTTGTCGGTTAGTGCTTCAATGATCACGCCTACACCGCCGGGCGCATACGCCTCGTAAATACATTCCTCTAGAGAGCCGCCATCGAGCTCGCCGGTTCCTTTCTTGATCGCACGGTCAATGTTGTCTTTCGGCATCGAAACGCCTTTTGCTTTTTGCACGAGCGCACGAAGCGAAATGTTATCGTCAACATTCCCGCCACCTGCCGCAGCTGCCACAATGATTTCCTTTGCAATTTTGCTGAAAACCTTGCCGCGTGCTGCGTCCGCACGACCTTTCCGATGCTTAATGTTTGCCCACTTACTATGACCAGCCATGATTATCTCCGTTCCGTCGAAATGTTTAAGTTGTTACATATTCAAGTTCTAAAAGTTATACGTCACGAACAAGCGTGTGTCGGAGGCGACTGTGTCGTCCGTCGTGCCCTTGTTGTCGCGATAGCCAACGCCGGTCTTCAAGGCAACCGTCAGTTTGTCGGTGATCGGCTGTTTGATGACAAAGTTCAACTCTTGTCCTTCGAAATTTTGCGTGTCGTGCGTGGTGTAGTTGTAGAGCGCGTACAGAATTGTTTTATCAATTTTTGTGGTCGCTTTGATGTAATAAGTATCGGCTCCACCCTGAAATTGTTCACCATAAAGCATCATGGAAGAACCGAGCGGATGGTTGATGCCAGTGGTTCTCTCCGTGAAGAGAAGACCGTCGCCGCCGATGGAGAGAAAGCCGGGTTCGATGGTGACGCCACCAATTTTCTGCTGAATCGATGCGCCGAACATATCGGAGCTGTGATCCGCGCCATTGCCGACATCGGTTTCGTGGCGGTAATAACCGTTGAGGGCGGTGTTTTCGGACAGCGTGTATTTGATGCGTCCGCCCGCGATGTTTGCAACGTCGTGTGCATACGCATCGTACGCCGCAATTTCTAGATTCGTGACACCCGTGTACACGGCTTCCACCCAGCTAACGCCTTCGTGAAGCTCTTGGAATTTCCATAGTGAATTGTTGTCCCACACATTACTCATCTTTTCAGTGTGCCCCACAATCAGAGTGGTGTTTGGAATATCTTTGGTGACCAAAATCGCGGATTCAAACGAGCGCGCTTTTTGGCGGAATGCATCGGAGCGAAGCACTTCGGTATTGAGCACCTGACGACCGACTTTGACGAAGGTGTTGCTCAGACCGAGCGCGCCGAGGCGATATTTCACCCACAGCTCGTTCATCTCATTCACGTTCCCGTTCGAGAGCAACGTTTCCCCATTCGAGCCATGCGCTCCGCCCGCCGCATGTAGCACGTCGACGTGAATCACCGAAACCCCAGCGCTCAGCCCTTCCCACTCCGTGGAAAGATAATCGAGCGTCCAGCCGAGCGTGGTTGAGTACCCGTTGCCGGCGCCTTCGAAATCGCGATACATGGAAAGCGTCTGCGCCTTCAGTTTCACGGTTCCGAGTCCCAAATCATTGATGGGATCGAGCAGGCTTTCTGCAGATCCGACGGATGCGAGTAACAAAACGATAGATATAATTTTTTTCATGATAGTGTCCTTATTTCTTCTTCTGCGTCATCATCGAAACAACAACCAGCACAATAAAGCTGAGCGGGATCGAGATGATTCCTGGGTTGTCGAGGCTATGCAATGCGCTGGCTTTTTCGAGACCGTATTGCACGTACATGCTTGGGGAGGTCAGAATGATGCCCAGCGAGGAAACCATTCCGACACCGATCGACCAAGCAATTCCTTGTGCGGTCGTTTTCTTCCAAAACAAAAGCATAATGATCGCAGGAAGATTTGCCGATGCCGCGACAGCAAAGGCCCAGCCTACAAGGAACGATACGTTCATTCCTTTGAACAGAATCCCAAGAATCACGGCAACAATTCCGACGACGACCGCAGTGCTTTTGCCGGCTCGCACCTTCTGAGTGTCGGTCATTTTCACGTTGAAGTAGCGCCCCATCAGGTCATGCGCCACTGCGCCAGATGCGGCAACAATCAAACCGGAAACCGTTCCAAGAACCGTCGCAAAAGCAATCGCAGAGATGATGGAGAAGAGTACGACGCCGAACGCCTTTGCCAATAGCGGCGCGGACATATTTCCGCTTTCCACGTCGATGACACCCATCGTCATTGCGCCGAAACCCAAGAACAGTGTGAGGATATAGAAGAAACCGATTCCGCCGATGGCGACGATCGTGGATTTTCGCGCGTCGCGTGCGGACGGCACAGTGTAGTAGCGAATCAGAATATGCGGAAGAGATGCCGTTCCGCAGAAGAGCGCGAGCATCAGCGAGATGAAGTTTAACTTCCCGATGGGCGTTTTCGTTTTAAATTTCTGTCCAGGAATCATCAGGTCTGCGCCGGAGGTCACAACAGGGCAAAAGACCTTTACGTGATCACCAGCGTCTTCAAATTTGGCGACCGCGCTCTTCGGGTAACGTACGATTTCCGAACCTTGGATCTCTGCGAAATATTTGAAGAAACTCAGCTTTCCGGTCTCTGTTTTTCCGTCAGCAAGCTTCGAGATGTGCCCGACCGACTTGAACTTGTTGTCCTCTTTCGGCGCACCATTGTAGAGCGTTTCGCCATCAGCGGTCTCGGTTTTGGACTGCGCTTCGAGTAACGTTCCGTCCTCTTGAACAATCCACCAGTTGGCAACGCCATCGGCTTCCACCTTCACAAACGTTTGATCGTGATAGTTTACCGTAGCCGCCGCTGTTACGGTCGACGCGTTAATGGTTTGCGGATCAAATGTTTCTGGGCGTAACTCCGTGGAGAGCCCTTTATTCAAAACCATCACGGAAATGACGGTTGAGAATATAATGAGGAGTCCGCCTTTAAGGAACTGAACATACGTCGTGGACGTCATACCCGCTGTCGCCACAATCGTGATGACGATTGCGCCAACCATCACCACGCCGACCCAGTGAGGCAGGCCGAGCAACGGCGTAACGAGTACACCCGCGCCGACCATCTGCGGAATCAGGTAAAAGAGCGAAACCGCCAGCGTACTGATCGCTGCCATCAACTGAATGCCTTTGGAGTTAAATTTATGGTCGAGCGCGTCGGTGAAGGTATACTTCCCAAGACGCTTCATCGGCTCGGCGACCACGAATAGGGCGACGATCCAACCGGCGAGATAGCCGATGGAGTAGAGAAATCCATCGTAACCCATCGTGGCGATGAGTCCGCAGATCCCGAGGAACGACGCGGCGGAGAGATAATCACCCGCAAAAGCGACACCGTTGACAAACCAGTGAATGGTTCCGCCGGCGGCGAAATAGCCCTCAGCCGATTTGGCTTTTCGGGCGAAGTAAAACGACATGCCGAGAACGAAGCCGACAAAAGAGAGAAAAATTGCAATCGCAATTGGGTTGGCTATGTAGTTCATTATGCATTCTCCTTTTTACCATTGAGTTCGTCTTCTTTCTTCGTGCAAACGTGGTTGTAAACCAACCCGAGGATAATCGCGAAAACGATCAGTGCCATGCCGTAGATGATTGCAAGGTTCGCCCCCTGAAGAACGGGTGTTTTAAGCGTTTCGGTGAAAAACACCGCTAACGCAACGAAACCCACATAGATGATGCAATAAAGCCAAAACAGCTTGATGCCTAGCTTTGCTTTCCATTCGGACGCATTGTCCTTTTCCTGCTTTGCAGCCGGTTCGTGTAACATAAACGCTCTCCTCTTGTTTGAACTCAAAAATTTTCAAAGACGAAGGGTTTTACTCCGAAATAAAGTCGATGGAAAGCGATAAACCCCATTTTTTGACAATTCCCTCGACCCTCTGTTTGTCGAAATATGGGTTTTTGGCTCTTTTGAACATTGCGTATCACGGGCGGGTTCGGTAGATTCCCCGCTCAATTTTTGGAAGTTTTAACGAAAGCAGGAGAATCTAATGAGAAAGAAAATTGTCGCAGGGAACTGGAAAATGAACAAAACCGTCGGAGAGGCTGTCGCCCTCGTCGAGGGTTTAAAACTCGAACTCGCCAACGTTGTGGGTGTGGAAGCGGTGGTTTGCCCTCCGTTCACTGCGCTTAAAACGGTTAGCGATCTCATCGCTGATACTGAAATCAAACTGGGTAGCCAGAACATGAGCTCGGAAGATGACGGTGCCTACACGGGCGAAGTTTCACACGGCATGCTCAAAGAGCTTTTCGTTAAATACGTGATCCTCGGCCATAGCGAACGCCGCGAATACTATAAGGAAACGGATTACTGGATAAACAAAAAGGTCAAGAAGGCACTCGAAAAGAACCTGCGTCCGATCGTATGCGTTGGCGAAAAACTCGAGGATCGTGAAGCCGGCAAAACAGAAGCCGTAGTAGAAGCGCAGGTGCGAGGAAGCCTCGCTGACATTACCGCAGAGCAGTTCGAAGATGTTGTGGTTGCCTACGAGCCCGTTTGGGCGATTGGAACAGGAAAAACGGCGACCGCAGAGCAGGCGCAAGATGTTCATAAATTCATCCGTGGCATCATCGCAGACATGGTCGGTCAGGAAGCGGCGGACGGACTTCGTATTCAGTACGGCGGAAGCATGAAGCCCGCGAACGCGGCTGAACTGATGTCCCAACCCGATATTGACGGCGGACTCATCGGTGGCGCGGCGCTCGACGCAGCATCGTTTGCGGGGATTGTTAACGCCGGAATGTAGAGGAAGACCTCAAGAGCTAGGCTTTAGGAACTGTAATTTGTGTTGGCAGAGTACATCCTAAAGCCTAAGGTCTATGGACTAAACATCTACGGAGAAAAATTATGAACGTGATTCGCACATTGTTAGTTATCTTGGAAGCTGCTTGCTGCCTATCCTTAATCGGATTGGTATTGCTACAGAAATCGAAAAGCGAAGGTCTAGGCACGGCTTTCGGGAGCGGTGGAAACGACTCCTTGCTCGGAGCACGCGCAGGGAACGTGCTCACAAAAGCAACGATTGGAATTTTTATTCTATTTCTTGTCAACACTCTCGTCCTCGGAATGCTTTTTTCTGGAAGCGCTAACGAGTCGTTGATGGAACAAGCGGTTCTGGATGCTCCGGTTCCAGTGAGCCAGCCCGTCGCCCAGTAGGGGCGAGAATATCGAACAAGAAACTCCGAATTATGAAGGTTTGGCTATGAAAAAGTTCACTTCGTTATTCAATATTCCTTGTTCGATATTCTTCTGTTCACTCCTCCTTCTGTCTTGCGGACGGCAGGAACTCGACACGCTTCGCTTTGCCGACGAGCAGGTGCTCTACGGACAAACCCCTCGAATTCAGGGATTCGACCCTGCAAAATCTGGGGATGTCGGTTCGTCTTTGGCGATCGGAAAAATCTACGAAGGGCTTTTGCAATACGCTTATTTGGCGCGACCCTGCAAAGTCGAGCCGCTCTTGGCCGACGCCATGCCAACCGTTTCCGACGATGGTCTCACTTATACCTTCAAGATTCGGAGCGGAATCTTTTTTCAGGACGACCCCTGCTTTCCAGACGGCAAAGGGCGCGAGCTGACCGCAGAAGACTTTGTCTACTCCATCAAGCGCGTCGCCGACATCAAAGTGGCGTCCTCAGGCTACTGGGCATACAACCAACGAATCGTGGGTCTGGATGACTTTCGAGCCACCACCGCAGGCGATTCCCCAACCGATTACGATAGGGTTGTCGAAGGCTTGCGAGCGCTCGACGAGCGTACATTTCAAATTCAGCTCGCCGGGCCCTATCCGCAACTGCTATGGGTACTCGCCATGCACTACAGCTTTGCCGTTCCGCGCGAGGCAATCGAATTTTATGGCGACACCTTCGTAAACCATCCCGTCGGAACAGGGCCGCATATTCTCCATAAATGGAAACGCAACTACCGCATCGAATTTATCCGCAACCCCAAATGGGTCGAAACAGGACGCATCGAGCTATATCCGTCCGAAGGCTCCGACGAAGACCGCGCGGCGGGGCTCCTCGACGATGCGGGCAAACAGCTTCCATTTCTCGATCGGATTGTTCAATACGTCGTGGACGATCAAGCCACCCAATGGATGATGTTTCTCGCCGGTCAATTCAGCTTCACAGGAATCGATCGCGACAACTGGGACGTCGTCATCACGCCGGACAAAAAGTTGGTCGATCGACTCCAAGAGCAGAGAATTCGACTGATCGCCACACCGACGATCGACCTCTACTACATCGGCTTCAACATGGACGACCCCGTCGTCGGGAAAAACAAAAAACTCCGCCAAGCACTTTCTTGCGCGCTCAATCCCGACGTGCTTGTGCAGTACTATAATGGTCGCGTCACCCCCATTTACGGCCCCGTCCCCCATCCAATGCCTGGATTCAAAGCTGAGCCGACCGCCTATTCGCACAACCTCGAAAAAGCCAAAAAACTTCTGACGGAAGCGGGCTATCCAAACGGAATTGATCCAGAAACTGGGCGGCGATTGACGCTGACACTCGAACTCGGCGGCGCGGGCGGCGGAGTTCGCCAGCAGGTCGATCTACTCGCCACTCAATTCGACAAAATCGGAGTGGTTCTCAAAGGCGGCTACAACAACTGGCCCACCTTCCTCGACAAAATGGATCGTCGCCAAGCGCAGCTGTTCCAACTCGGCTGGGTCGCCGACTATCCAGACCCCGAAAACTTCCTCCAGCTATTTCACAGCGACAACGCATCGCCCGGCCCCAACCACGCCAACTACGCAAACCCCGAATTCGACAAACTCTACGAACAGGTTCGCGACCTCCTTCCCTGTGACGAAAAAAACCGCCTCTGCGAGCAGATGGCGGACATGGTCGTCGAAGACTGCCCTTGGATTTTCCTTTATCAGCCCATGAGTTACGCACTCATACACGACTGGCTCAAAAACTTCAAACGCCACGACTTCCCCTACGGCATGGTCAAATACCGCCGCGCCGACAACGCTCTCTGGAACGAGTGGAAGCTGGAGCAGAAGAAATGAATGAGCTGGTCAAACGCGGAACCCTCTCAGAAAAATTCATCTAGTGCGTGGCACGCAAGTCATGCTGGATAGAGATTTGGCAGAGTTGTATGGAACCGAAACACGCACGCTTAAAACAGGCGATTAGAAGAAATCTAGAGCGTTTCCCTGCGGATTTCATGTTTGAACTCAATGACACAGACATCAATCAGTTGGTATCACAATCTGTGATACCTTCCAGAACGTAGTTTGAAAATAATTGATCAGTTGAAACGAAAGTAGGACAGGCTTCCAGCCTGTTCGCTGTAGCAAAGAGAATTTAGACAGGATGAGCAGGATGGAAGAAAAAAGGTAACCGTTCACGGGGGTGAAAATTGGCAATGGCAATTACCTGAATCCGTTAGATAACTTCTAAAAAACATGCGTTACCTGTTGGGCTGGAACGGCTAATATGACCGAACAATCAAATCAAAAACCAACCCAACAGGTGAGTAAATGAAACACTATAAACTGA
>JAOZMR010000099.1 GCA_029934215.1 Pontiellaceae bacterium
AAATTTAGGTTTTCGCTCGAAACAGCTGTGTTAAAAATTATCCAACGGATTCAGGGGAAAGTTTAGTTTTGTATAAAACGCAGTAATATAAGGGTTTTGTTTCGTAAAGGGCAGGTGTTCTGGAATTGCGCTTGACCGTCATTTGGGAAACAGGTCATGATGTGCTTTTCATGATGTTACCCGTTTTATAACCCAATAGGATTTTCGATGATTTTTAACCGAATGTTAGGCCTTTTTTCCAGTGATATCGGTATCGATTTGGGTACAGCGAATACGCTCGTATATGTCCGTGACCGTGGAATCGTGTTGCGCGAGCCGTCGGTGGTTGCTGTGCAGGCAGGGACGAGCCGTGTGTTGGCGGTTGGTGATGAGGCGAAGCGGATGCTGGGACGAACCCCAGGTAGTATTGTGGCTATTCGTCCTATGAAGGGTGGGGTGATTGCAGATTTTGAAATTACGGAGGCGATGCTTCGGTATTTTATCCAAAAAGTCCATAACCGGCGGCGTATGGTTCGCCCTCGTGTTGTGATTGCGGTGCCAAGTGGTATCACAGAAGTGGAAAAGCGCGCGGTGAAGGATTCCGCATTGCATGCGGGCGCGCGCGATGTTTTTTTAATTGAAGAACCGATGGCTGCTGCGATCGGTGTCGGACTGCCGGTTCAGGAGCCGGCCGGCAATATGATTGTCGATATCGGCGGAGGAACCACGGAGGTGGCTCTGATTTCTCTGGCTGGTATTGTCTATAGTCGCAGTGTGCGCGTCGGAGGAGACGAAATGGACGAGGCGATTGTCCAGCATCTGAAACGGGAATATAATTTGCTTATCGGGGAACGAACTGCTGAAGAGGTGAAGATTACGATTGCTTCAGCGATCCCGACTGGTGAGGAAAGTACAATGGAAGTGAAGGGTCGCGATCAAGTTGCCGGCCTGCCTAAAACTCTACAAATCACCTCTGAGGAGATTCGTGATGCGCTCAAGGAGCCTGTCGCGTCGATTGTGGAGGCGGTTCGCATAACGCTCGACCGTTGTCCGCCGGAGCTGTCTGCCGATCTTGTGGATCGTGGAATGGTTCTTGCCGGTGGTGGCGGTTTGTTGCGTGGTTTGGATAGGCATATTGCAGAGAACACGGGTCTTCCTGTGCTTGTTGCTGATGATGCTTTGAGCGCTGTGGCGGAAGGAACGGGTGTGGTTCTTCACGAAATTAGCTTCCTTCGTAAACTTTCCGAAGCCCGAGCGCGTTAAGTTCGCCGGTGGTTTCTGTTTCAGATTCGTGTTTTTATGGTTCTTATTGTGCCAGAGCGGATCTATGTTTAGAGAGAGAAAAATTTTGAAATGGGGGGTGGCATCTGTTGCGCTGTTGCTTCTCTTCGGTCTTCTGGGCGGGTGTTCCGCCCGTGTTAAGGGCGTGTTTAAGGATATCCTAACGCCAATTCAGGGGGTGCTTTTAAAGGGCTCATTAAGGTTGAAAGTAGGCGTTGATAGTGTACGCGGTTTCAGCGGGTTGGCGGAAGAGAAGCGATTGCTCAAGGAGGAGTTGGTTAAGCTGCAGGCGGAGGTTCGATTGCTCGAGACGCTGGAGGAAGAGAATCTTCATTTGCAAAAGCAGCTCGAGTTTTATGGCAAGCGTACGATTGATTTGATCCCGGCACAGGTTGTGACGCGTAGCATCAGCGGTTGGTGGCAAAGTGTTGGACTTGGGAAGGGGGCGCTCTCGGGAATTCGTTCGAACCGGGCGGTGATTTCTCCTGATGGATTGGTCGGACGTACGGCGGATGTTACAGCCCGAAGTGCGGAGGTTTTGCTGGTTTCAGATCCTGCGTGTAATGTTTCCGCTCGGATCAGCCGAACCGGTTCGTTTGGGTTGGTTAGCGGACGCGGCGTTACTAAAAAGGGGTATCCCACTGCGCAAATGCAATTTATCCACAAAGACACACCTGTGCGCGTAGGCGACGAGGTGGTTACTTCGGGGCTGGGTGGCATTTTCCCTCGCAATATTTTGATTGGCTATGTGGAGGCGATTCGTACGGAGGATGCGGGGCTTTATCAGATTGCCGATGTTCTCCCGCAGGCGGTCGTTACTTTGACTGATGTTGTGTTTGTTACCCGTTTGGATGATGATGATAAGGAGGATGAGGAATGAGATATTTTCGCATTATCCTACTTTTGTTGGTTGGCGCTTCGTTGCAAACCCTGTTGCCGAGTCCTGCGATTCTTGGCTCGATGAATTGGCCCATTCTTCTTGGCTTGGTTCTTTGTATTTCGCTAAAAAGCGAGCTCGCGTATGTGCTGTATACGGGGCTGTTAGCGGGGCTTTTTCATGATGCGTTTTCGCCCGCGCCGCTTGGAATATCGGTTCCGTTTTTTCTTTTGATTGCGTTGGGTACGTATGCCCTTCGTGAAGAAGTTTTTGGAGATCAACTGATTACGTATGCGGTTCTGGGTCTTCTTGGGGCACTTTGTAAGACGCTTTATTTCGCGATCGTTTTTTCAGCAACCGGTCTCCGTCCGATCGGGACGGGGTATTTCACGAATCAACTGTTCGGAAGCCTTTTGCTTGGCGCGGGCGCAACATTGCTTGTTTTTCTGGTTCTTGCCATTCTTCCTTATGAACAGAATCGAAGAGCGAGGTGGGTAAACGCGTGAAAATTCGCCGAACAGATCAGTCGCCTTCGTTACGAACATACGTCGTGCTGTTTTTGATGATAGGAGGATATTTCCTTTTGTCTTGTGCTTTGTGGCGGTTGCAGATTGCCAAGATTTCACAGTTTGAAAACCGGCAGAGAACCCAGAGTTTGCGTCGCGTACGTTTGCCCGGGATTCGCGGGAAGATCTACGATCGAAATGGGATGTGTCTTGCCGACAATCGGCCGACCTATTCCATTGCACTTTTCCCCGAGGGCGTTCGACGTTCTGGGGGGTGGGCGAGAACAATCGATCATGCGATGGAGATTATGGGTGAGGTTTCAGAGATAACTGGGTTAAAGCCCAACGTCAAGCGAAGCAAGATCAAGAACCATATACGTTGTCGTCTGCCGCTTCCGCTCATTCTATGGCAGGACATTGGTCTGCGTTCTATGGCTCGTTTTGCGGAGCAAGGGGGAGGGATTCCGGGGGTGGATCTTTACACGAAGGTGACACGAAACTATCCCTACAGCCCATACACATCGCATCTAATCGGCTACGTCGGGCGTGCCAATCTCGATGAGCTAAAAAAGACCAAAGATTTTTCGTATTATCTTCCAGAGATGGGCGGACGCGCAGGGCTTGAGAGTCTGTTCGATGATTTTCTTCGCGGCGAAGCCGGCGGAAAAATTGTTCAGATTGATGTCTCAGGATACCGCTTTGGTGAACTTGCACGGCGCGAACCCAAGCGCGGCGGCGACATTCGATTGACCCTTGATATGGAAGTTCAATTGCTTGCGCATCAAGCACTCTCCACAAATCGTGGCGCGGTCGTCGTGATTGATCCCAATAATGGTGATGTTCTAGCCATGCACAGCGGCCCCGGCTACGATGCCAATCTGTTTGTTCCATACATTCGTTCCAAGGATTGGAACGCATTAAGAGACGATCCTTGTAAACCGCTTCTCAATCGCGCCGTTGCCGGGGTTTATTCACCAGGAAGCACGTTCAAACCCATTTCAGGGCTTGCCGCGTCCACGGTTGATCCCGAAGCGATTCACGACATATATGACAGCCCAGGCACCTTTGTTATTGGTCGTCGAGTTATACGCACTCGCGGGCATGGGAAAGTCAATATGCGCGAGGCGCTAAAATATTCGGCAAACGTGTATTTCTTCAAAAGCGCATTGGATCACGGATGGGAATGCATCACAGATCAGGCAACAGCTGTTGGGTTAGGCAAGAAAACCGGGGTTGAGGTCGACTTTGAACGGAGCGGGCTTGTGCCTGATCTTGCGTGGCAGAAAAAAACGGGTCACGGTGGGTGGACAGATGGCGACACGTGCAATCTGTCCATAGGGCAAGGTTTTCTTGCCGCAACGCCCCTGCAAATGGCAGTGCTCACCGCCACAATAGCCAATGGCGGTTACTTATATCGTCCCAGACTTTTGCAAGCCTACCGAGATCCAGGCAAAAAAAATTATGATCCGGCACCGAGGCGACGAGTCGGGAAAATGAATTGGTCGGAGGAAGCGCTCTCCGTCGTACGCGGCGGGATGTATGACGTCATTATGAGCAAAGATGGAACAGGACGAAGAGCCGCAGTTCATGGGTTAACCTTTGCGGGGAAAACAGGGACAGCGGAATATGGGATTAAGAGGGAAGGAAAAAAGCACACATGGATGATCGCCTTTGCTCCCTATGACAATCCAAAATACGCCGTTGCCTTTCTAATTGAAGACGGAAACTCCGGTGGATCCACCGTTGGGCCACGCATGAAAATTCTCATGCAAGGGTTGTTGGCAAAAATGACAAGAGAGCAGGGGGTAGGGGGCGGCGGAGGTCAGAGGTCGGAGATCGGAGGTCGGAGGTCGGAGGTCGGAGGTCAGAGGTCGGAGATCAGAGGGCAGAGGGCAGGGGGCGGAGAATGGATCCAAGCCTTGGAAAACCAAGGCGGCGAAGCCGCGCAAGAAATCGGCAATCGGCAATCAAAAATCGGCAATTCCCATGGGGGTGAGTCATGATTGCACATCTTCGACGTTTCGATTGGACAATACTTGGGGTCATACTCACGCTACTGATCAGCAGTTGCGTTTTCATATTTAGCGCTGAATATCAGAGCGGCAACGAGATGCTAGCCGGAAAAACCCTGCGTCAAATCATCTGGGGAACCCTGGGAACCGGCATCTACTTCACCGTGGCCTACTTCGACTATAGAAAGCTCAAAGAGATCCATTGGTGGATCTACGCCTGCGCACTGTTGCTGTTAGTGGTCGTCTTTTTCTGTCCAGAAAAAAGCAATGCGCACCGTTGGATTCCTATGCCCGGGTTTGATTTGCAACCCTCTGAGTTGGCGAAAATAGCGGTCGTTCTCTCGCTCGCAGCGTGGCTGGGATCACCTGCGACAGATGTCGAAGAGTGGATAACCTTTGTGAAGGCCGCAGTCTTGTCTGCCACACCCTTTTTTCTTATCATGCTGGAGCCAGATCTCGGAACCGCAATGGTGCTTGTGCCTGTCACTATTATTGTGTTGGTTATCGCAAATCTTCCGCTTCGTCCAATTCTTACACTCATTGGGGTAGGGATTGTTGCGGTGATTGTGCTCGCCGTTTGGCTGCGCTTTCTTCCAGATACCTGCCCAATTCTCACCGACTACCAAAAAAGCCGCATACTTGTTTACCTCAACGTCACACAAGATCCACTGGGTGCGGGCTGGAATAAATTGCAATCACAGATTGCGGTCGGTTCCGGCGGCTTGTTCGGGAAAGGCTATTTGAAAGGAACGCAGAATATCCTCGGCTTCCTTCCGCGAACCGTCGCCCCAACAGACTTCATCTACTCCGTTATCGCAGAAGAAACCGGTTTCGTGGGAAGCAGCATTTTACTGATCCTCTACTCCACCATCGTTGTGCGCTGCATGCGTGCCGCAATTAAAGCACAAGAAATTTTTGGGCGTCTGCTTGCCGCAGGTGTCGGAGCACTCATTTTTACACACAGTTTTATCAATATCGCGATGACCGTAGGTCTCATGCCCATCACTGGACTTCCTCTCCCGTTGATGAGCTATGGCGGCTCGTTCATGCTTAGCACAATGGTCGCGCTCGGACTTGTACAAAGCGTTTACCTGCGTCGTCGCATTTAAAAAGAAAGGAGCAATCAAATGCTCAAAATAAACAAAAATAGCCGAATGAATAAGGAAATCCTCATCAATATCGAACCGCTCGAAACCCGAGTGGTTGTGCTTGAGGAAGGAAAGCTCGACAACTTTCATATCGAACGGGCCGATGATAATCGGATCGTTGGTAGCATTTTTAAGGGAAAAATTCAAAATCTCGAAGACGGTTTGCAGGCCGCATTCGTCGACATCGGGATGAAGAAGAATGCCTTTATACACTATTGGGATATGATTCCTGAAGACGCAGTTCGTCTCTCCCAGCAAGAAGGCGGTGGAAACCGAAGGGGCGGGGGAGGGCGCCGACGGAAGTTTGCGCCGGGCGAAATGAAAAAGAAGTTCCCGGTTGGGTCAGACCTCATCGTTCAAGTCACAAAAGACGCCATCGGAACCAAGGGACCTCGCGTGAGTGCCAACCTCAGTGTGCCCGGGCGCTATCTCGTTATGATGCCTGGAATGGGGATCAAGGGGATTTCCAAAAAAATCGGCGATGCAAAGGAACGCAACCGCCTGAAAAAAATCCTGGCCCGCCTGCCCATTCCTAAAGACGTCGGAATCATCGTCCGAACCGCCGGCTCCGGGACTCGTAAAACCTGTTTTGTGCGCGACGCGCGAACGTTGCTCGAGATATGGAAAGAAATTGATGACGGGATAAAAAACAAGCCATCGCCCTGTTGCTTGCATAGCGAGCCCAGCCTAGCAGAACGCATCGTGCGCGACCACCTAACCGAGGACATCGACCGCGTGTATATTGACGACAAAGAGGCCTACGTGCAGATTCGCGATATGATCGCAAAATACTCGCGCCGCTCCCGCAACTGGGTGCAACACTATGTCGGTGAAGATCCAATCTTCGACCACTTCGACGTTGAAAAGAAAATCGAATCCATCTTCCGTCGCAAGGTTTGGATGAAGTCTGGCGCATACCTCATCTTCGACGAAACCGAAGCGCTCGTTGCTGTCGACGTGAATACTGGGCGCCACAAAGGCGGAAAAAACGCAGATGAATCCATTCTCGCCGTAAACATCGAATCCGCCGAAGAGGTTGCTCGCCAGATGCGCCTTCGCAACATCGGCGGTCTCCTCGTCCTCGACTTTATCGACATGAAAACCAAGCGCGACCAGACCGCAGTCTATAAAACCCTCAAGGACGCACTGCGCAAAGACAAAGCACGCACCAACGTCCTTCCGATCTCCAATCTCGGTCTGCTCGAAATGACGCGCCAGCGTTGCGAGGAAAGTGTATACACCTCCACCTACGAAGAGTGTGGCTACTGCGGTGGACGCGGACGCGTGAAGTCCCCGCTCACCATGAGTGTTGAACTTCAGCGCCGCCTCTCCGCCGCATTACGCAGAAACAAGGGGGCGCACTCCATGAAAATTACCGTCAATCCAAACGTCCTCGAACGCCTACGCAAAGAAGACGAAAAGACGCTCATTGATATGGAGAAAAAGTTCCATGGTCACCTCACCTTCGTAGCCGATGGTCACTTCCACATGGAACAATTCACCATCACAAACGAAGAAACCAACCGCGTGGTTTACGCCAGTGGCGATACAGATAAGCATTAAAATGAAGAGCAATGCCGGTTTGTTTGTTGAATCTAGGAGGTCTAATTATGCGAGTTAAGAAACTGTTTCCGTTTGTCGGGTGGTCGTTTTCGAAGGCGGGGATTCGTGCTGATTTTGTGGCGGGGCTGACTGTTGCCTTGGTGTTGATTCCGCAGTCGATGGCATATGCCCAATTGGCCGGACTTCCGGTGGTGATTGGGCTTTATGCCTCGTTTCTTCCTGTGATTCTTGGTGCGCTCTGGGGTTCCTCGAGTCACCTACAAACAGGCCCCGTTGCAATGACGTCCCTGCTAACGGCGACTGCTCTTCTTCCGCTGGCAGTTCCAGAAACCGCAGAATATGTGGCGTTGGCTGCGGTTCTTGCAATCTTGTTGGGAGTGATCCGCTTGCTGATCGGGTTTTTTCGCCTGACGGCGATTGCAAACTTTTTGTCAAAGCCGGTGATGGATGGGTTTATTCATGCAGGTGTTTTAGTGATTGCATCGTCGCAGGTGAGCAAGCTCTTTGGGCTAAAAATGGGGCGATCCGATTTTTACCTCGGCGATGTTTGGGGGCTGGTCCTGGATCTACCGCAAACAAATCTATTTGCATTGGTCTTGGGGATTGTTTCGATCTTGATGCTCGTTTTTTTAAAGCGATGGGTTCCGAAATTTCCGGCAGCATTGGCCGTCGTCGTACTGACCACCGTGTGGGTACGGTTTCTCGGATGGTCAAGTTTCGAGGCAAATCCGGTTGGCGTTGTGGGAGAAATCCCTAAAGGCCTGCCTTCATTTTCTGGGGTTTCGCTCGATGGCGGGGTTCTGCTGAAAATGATTCCAGGCGCTTTAGCGATCACCTTTATCGGGTTCATGGAGATGTGCGGGGTATCGAAAGCGGTCGCTGCGAAAAGCAAAGAATCTTTAGATTTCGATCAGGAGATGATAGGGCAGGGGATCGCTTCAATTTCCTCTGGCTTTTCAGGCGGATACCCCATTAGCGGATCATTTTCTCGGACCGCATTGAATTTTTCTGCGGGTGCGGTCTCGGGAATGAGTTCTGTTTTCACCGGCTTAATCGTGGCGTTGTTTTTGATGTTCCTGACAGGTACACTTTATTACCTTCCAACAGCAGCACTCGGCGCCATAATCATGGTGGCAGTCGTAAAACTACTAAACTTCCGTCAGCTCGCATCGTATTGGAAACTCAGCCGATGTGAAGGCGCGACAGCTTGGGTGACGTTTTTCGCGACGCTTCTCTTTGCGCCCCAGTTGCAAAACGGTATTTTAGTAGGAGCCGCTCTTTCCATATTCTTTTATCTCTTCAGTGCCATGAAACCAAACGTGACGCTACTTGCACGGTCAAAAGAGGGACTTTGGTGCGAGCCGACTGACGATCTCAAAATTGATCCCGCGTTTCCAGTACTTCGCTTTGACGGACGTCTTTTCTTCGCGAACACATCATGTTTTGAGAAAGCAGTTCTCGATGTACAGATGAACTACCCGGAAGCCCGATCCATTGCAATTGACGCAACCGGAATCAATGCGATGGATGTTTCTGGAGTTGGGACCGTGGAAGAATTGTCCAACGTGCTACAAGAGAATGGAGTCCAATTACTTTTCTGCGGGATAAAACCTACGGTTCGCGCTATGTTGGAGAATATCGACGCATATGCTAACGACCCGGACGGACGTTTTTTTGTTCGCTTAGATGATGCGCGAAAGAGAGATTAGAAAAGAGCGACACGTTCTGAGGGGTTTTCTGTAGAATTTTCCCAGGATGAATCCGTAGATGCTTCCTGACAAATGATGTGTTTTGAAATAACGAGGTGTTTGACTATGAAAAAGAGAAGTTTAATCAG
>JAOZMR010000100.1 GCA_029934215.1 Pontiellaceae bacterium
TTCTCTGCTCCGGCAGAACAAACAAACAGCACACACATCGCAGACGATAAAATCATACGGCTTACGACATTCCATTTTCTACTATCTTTCACAATCCATCTCCTTTTTTTACGTGATTCCCTCAGGCAATTGGCTCCGCAATCTTGATCGGAACGACTTTTCCAAGGCTCGGAAACAAGTACCATAAAATTCCAACCATTGGAAAAGTAATCTTGCTTTATCGGAGAGAGAGACCCACTGTTCCGCCCTCCGTCACCCAGCGAGGGTTCGCTAAAGTTCCCCCAAGGTGTTCCAGTTTTTTGGACTGAATGTTCGGAGGCAACCAGACTGTTGAAGGCGAAAAAGTACGGCATAATGTTTCCACGGCTTCTTCCTCTGCCATGCTGTCGCTCACAACGAGTGCGTGCAGCTGATTGATGCCTCTTTTTTGTACTGCCTGAACGGTCCGCCTTTTGCCATATGGACTCCCGTCTGTCACCAAAACCCAGAGAGTTGGCTCGATTCTGAGAAGCGTCGCGGTTGTGCCAATGTTGTGAATTTCGACTCCTGAAAAGGGTCGATAGGCTTCGCCCAGCCAGAGGAGGACCGCGCCTAGCGATAGAAAAAAGGCGAGCTTGCGTAGGCGGGTGGTTCCTGTGAAAAACAGAATCAGCCCTGCGTACCAAATGAGCAGCACATGGGTCGACGGAGAACGAACAAATTGGTAAGCGCCCGGAAGAGTCCCGACGGTTTTAATTGCAAAAATCAAGAGGTCCACAAAAATACAGTTGGCATGATTGAGCACGACGGTTGCGGCGAAAGAGAAGGGTGCAGCCAAAAATGTTAGACAGCCAGAGAGCACAATCGCGGTGGTGAGCGGAATGATGACGAGATTCCCAGCAAGCGCCACGGGCGAGAGCGTATTGAAAAAGAGAGCTGTTAGTGGCGTGGAGAAGAGCCATGCGGCAATGGAGGTGATAATCAACGACACGAAGAACTTCGTCGTGGCACGGAAAGGATGTTTTCCGCTGAGTTGCGTGAGAGGGATGGTCCAGATCGGGCGGGCGTAGCCGCCGATCAGCCGACGGGTGTAGCCGTGAACCATGATGATTCCGCTGACGACTAAAAAGGAGAGAAGGAAGCCCGGTTCAAAAAGTTGAAGCGGGTTGATGAAGAGTAAAAGAATTGCGGCGAGCGAAACAGCGGTGACAGAATCTGAACGACGATTAAGGAATGGCGCGGAAAAATAGATTGCCGCCATCGTGAATGCTCGGACGGCGCTCGGTTTCATGCCGGTCGAGACCACGTAGAAAAAGAGAAGCGGGATGATTAGCACACCCCTTTTTGGTTTTGGAATGGTGATGATTTTTAAGCCAGCAATGAGAATCAAGCCCAATACCCCAACATGCAGACCTGAGAT
Organism: Pontiellaceae bacterium; assembly: GCA_029934215.1. Lineage (GTDB taxonomy): Bacteria > Verrucomicrobiota > Kiritimatiellia > Kiritimatiellales > Tichowtungiaceae > Tichowtungia. The sequence goes on from JAOZMR010000100.1 coordinate 1,400, forward strand.
GGCAAATATATGGAGCGTTCCTGTGTTTGCAAAGGTTTGGTAGAGCGAGGGAGGAAGCGAACTTCGAATCCCGAGCAGTAGTGCGTGAAGAATTTTGATTTGCTCGGGGAATGCTTCAATCCCGGCGGAAAGAATTCGGGCGGCTCTTTGACGCATTTGGTAGCAGGCAGCTCTGAATGATGCCCGTGCTTCCTGAAGATGAATTGCGTCGGTTGCACGAAATGATCCATCATTACCGCCGCGACGCGAGCCATACGAACGATAACGTCCTTTGATCCGCCAGCGTTCGCCATACGCGGACTTTTGCGGCTGGTTTTTCGAGTACACTCGCACAACGGAATCCGCCCGAATCCACTCGTCACCGAAACGAACCGACTCGACACGGAGTCTGTATGCTTGCGTACTGTTTTCGTCGGAAACGACTGGGTCATCGATCACTCGTCCAGTAATATCTTGTTCGTGATGCAAAACTTCCGATGTTGGAAGAACGGAGCGCAGCGAGCTCTCTGATTTTTCAATGGCAAGAGTTGCCGCGCCAAGAAACGCGCACGTCAAGTAAAGAGCGAACGTCGCAGTGCGGTGTTGCCGCATCCAGCAAACCCAGGAAAGAGCGAGCGCACAAAGACCAAGAAATAGAAGAGGAGAGCCACCCAAAAGGTGGCGTGCATAAAGTCCGGCAACCATCGAAAGAGCAAACCCTAAAAGTGGGCGACGGATGCGAGGTGTCATGTCTCTATTTTCACCTTACCGATTAATTTTAAGAACGGGCTCAACAGGCGCAACGGGAAGATCTAGTTCCTTATCCTGCTCGACGGTTTTCTTTTCATCCTCGAGTTTCTCGAACTCTTTGACGGCTTCTCGAGTATCCGCCCCCACCATTCGATCTGCGAAGGATCGGTACTCCGGCGTTTCGCGAATCGGATCGAATGTTTCCATATCGTTTTTCAACCAAGCTACAACGTTGAGTTCTCCGTAACGGCTAACTGCCTGGCTCATGAAAACAACCGCCTTTCCTGCCTCTTGCATTTGAGCGTAGCACTCAACGACTTTGTGGTAGTGCTCGAGGTTCGGATGCAATCGTAACAAGTCCAAACAAAACGGAAGCGCTTTATGCCACTCCAAAAGCTCCATATAAATCGTACCTGAGCCCGCTAGCGCCACCGAATTCATCTCGTCGTTTTGGAGAATACGAGCAAACAGAGCCAACGCCTCTTGCGCGTTTCCGCTAGCCCAGTGCGCGTACGCGACAACCTCCAAGAGAGCAATATTGTCTGGCTCTTTTTCCAGCATTGGGTCCGCAACGGACAGGCAGGCTTCCGCTTGCCCGAGGCGTTGCAGCGCCAGTAGTAATTTCATTTTCACGCCCCACCGCTCTCCATCTTGATCCAGCAAACGAATGCATAAAGAAACCGCGTCCGCATACTCTCCGGAACGCATATAAATTTCCAAGAGCAGATTCTGTGCTGCTCGATGGTCTGGCGCAGAACGTAACACCAGAATCAAACGTTTCGCCGCCTCTTCGTCCATTCCGTCCCGTTCGCGCATTTCGGCGGCACGCATGTGTTGCTCGGCTTCATTCCAGCGTCGCATGTATGTATTGATCAACTCGGTGGAGACATCTGTAGCGGACTCCATTTCTATGGCTTGTTGCTCAGATGCGGCTTTCTTTTCTAGGATCTCTGCATTCGCAATCCATTTTTCTTTATCCTTTTCGGACGGCTGCGACAGTTTTCCTAACCCAAATTTCAACGCAAAAAAGCCGCCAGCTAGAAGGAAAATAATCAGACCAGTACGAAAGAAAAGAAGAAGGATCTCTCTGTTTCCCGCACGGTTATTGTTCTCGCGCTGACGAACGGAGCTATGAAGCGACGTGCCACGCGTATTCCCGTTAGGTCCGGACGAAGATTCAGTCAGAGGCGCTTGCCCATCGGGCTGGGCATAAAAGGTCTGCTCGTAATCCGGAGCCACCCGCAAAGAGGGGAGCTTCTTTTTTGCTGCATTTTTCCGTTTAAAAAACATCATAACTCCGTCCAAGCTAACGTGAGAACTAAATAAGTTTCAGTATCAAACATTCGAAAGGGAACCCCTTTAGCGATTAATCTTCAGTACGGGCTCAACGGGTTGGACAGGAAGATCTAACCCATCATCCTGCTGCTCGTCGGCTTGCTTTTCTTCCTCCAGTTTCCTGATGTCCTCGCTAGCTTTCCGCGAGTCCGCGCCGACAATTCGATCGGCGAAAGAACGGTACTCCACCGTTTCGCGAATCGGGTCGAATATTTCTGTATCGTTTTTCAACCAAACCGCGACATTGAGTTCTCCGTAACGGCTGGCTGCCTGACCCATAAAAATGACGGCTTTTCCTGCCTCTTTCATTTGAGCATAGCAATGAACGATGGTGCGGTAGCGCTCGAGATTTGGGTTCGATCGCACCAGCTCCAAACAATAAGGAAGCGCCTTTTGCCATTCCTTAGACTCCATATAAATCGCACCAGAGCCAGCAAGCGCAACCGGATGTTGCCTATCGTTGTGGAGAATACGAGAAAACAGAGCCAACGCCTCGGCATCGTTCCCAGCAATCCGTTGCGCGGACGCGGCGACCTCCAAAAGAGGCATATTGTTTGGCTCTTTTTCCATCATCGGATATGCAACGGACAAGCAAGCCTCTGCTTTTCCGAGCCGCTGCAGCGCCTGAAGTAAACTCATTTTCACGCCCCACCGCTTGCTATCTTGATCCAGCAAACGAAGGCATAGATACACCGCGTCCGCATACGCTCCGGAACGCATATGAACTTCCATTAAAAGCTTCTGTGCTGCGTAATGATCCGGCGCAGAATGCAACACCTGCGCCAAACGCTTCGCTGCCTCTTCGTCCAGTCCATCCTGCTCACGCATTTCGGCGGCACGCATGTGGCGTTCGGCTTCCTTCCAGCGGCGCACGCGCTTGCTAATCAGCTCGGTTGTGACATCCGTAGGGGACTCCACGTCCTCTGTTTGCTGCTCAGATGCGGTTGCTTTTTCAAGAATCTCTGCATTGGCAATCCATTTTTCCTTATCCTTTTCAGAAGGTTCCTCCAATTTTCCTAGCCCAAACTTCAACGCAAAAAAACCAGCGATCAGAAGGGAAATCACCAACCCCGTGCGAAAAAGAAGAAGAAGGATTTCTCTTTTTCCTGCACGGTTATTGTTCTCGCGCCGACGAGCTGGGCTGTGGAGCGACGTGCTAGACGTATTCCTTTCAGATTCATCCGAAAACGCATTCAGCGGAGCCTGTCCCGCCGGCTGCGTATAAAAACCCTTCTCGGATTCCGGTGTCCCCCTCAAGGGAGAAATGTTTTCTTTTGTTGGGTTTTGTCGTCTGAAATTTTTCATAATTCTATCGCCTTCGTTGAGAAAGTAAATCCGATGCAGTATCAAAGAGAGGACGTAAAGTGTCAAGCATTGGAAAAATCGAACAGAAAATCAGTATAAAACTCATCATCCTCTCCGCCCGAAAAAACACCACACGGTTTGGAAAAATCGAACACGCGGAACAGGGAAAACTCGAATGATTGTAAAATCTAGTTGTAAAAGTTCCAAACCTTGGAAAAATAGGGAGATCTAACGAAAGGACATTTTATGAACAAAACATCTAAAACATTTCTAAAAAATGTGATCAACGCAATGAGCCCGTCTGGCTACGAAAATTGCGCAGCCGCTGTATGGAAAGAGTACGCACAAAAACATACGGATTCGGTTGAAACAGATGTGCATGGTAATTCGCACGCGGTTTTCAACAAGGGCGGCGAAACTAAGGTGATGCTGGCGGGGCACTACGACGAAATCGGCTTTCTGATTTCCCATATCGACGACAAAGGCTTCCTATGGATCGCTCCGATCGGCGGATGGGATCCACAAATCGCGCAAGGTCAGCGTGTTCATATTATCGGCAAAGCAGACCAGCCGATCAGCGGCGTGATCGGGAAAATCGCGATCCATCTACAAAAGCCCGAAGAGCGGAAAAAAGTCTCACAGATCAAGGACTTGTGGGTGGACATTGGAGCGAAAGATAAAAAAGACGCAGAGAAACACGTGAGCATCGGCGACCCGCTGGTGATACAATATGGCTACGAAGAGCTTATGAACGACCGCGTGGTTGGTCGTGCGTTCGATGATCGCGCCGGTGCATTTGCAATCCTCGAAGCCGGTCGCCTGCTAGCCAAAGAGAAAACTCAATGCGAAGTGCATGTGGTTGCCACCGTTCAGGAGGAGATCGGGCTTCGCGGAGCACGCACCGCCGCGTTTGGCATTGAGCCAGATGTTGGGATTGCTGTTGATGTCACGTTTGCTACAGATCATCCAAACATTGGAACAATTGTTCAGCAGGAAGGTCTAATTGAGATCGACGGCGGGCCTGTCGTCACTCGCGGTCCCAACATCAACCCAAAGCTCTTCGAACTGATTGTTGAAACAGCGGAAGCCGAGAAAATTGACATTCAAATTGCGGCAGAAGCGCGCGGCACGGGAACAGACGCCAACGCGATACAGCTCAACCGCAGCGGCGTTGCCACCGCACTCATCAGCATTCCGCTCCGCCACATGCACAGCCCATGCGAGCTGATCAGCCTAAAAGATGTCGAAGCCGTCTCCAAGTTGCTTGCGGCTGTCATAAAAAAAATCACGCCAGAAACTAACTTCATTCCGTTTTAAAATCTCCGACCGGAGATTTTAGCGGCGCCACAAAAACACCGTTTCTGCGGTTGCAAACCGCAGAAATCTTGGTAATTCGAACGTAAGCAACGGGATCGTTATTTCAGCCCTCATACAAAACGCCCATTTCAACGATTTGCCTCGCAAGTTGAATGACGCCACTTTCAAAACGAATTAAGCACGCAACGAACGAATGTCTGGAAAAAGCTACAAGAGGTTTAACTGCGAAAGAACACAAAGAACGCAAAGAATAATGGTATTTAGCCCGTCTTTTTCTTTGCGATCTCTGCGTTCGTGAGCCGTTCCCGATGGTCACTATTTTTGACTACAAAAATTATTTATCGCTTCGCTTTCAGCGCGGTTAATAAATCTCCATGTTTTGCAGTTTTCATGTCAAAGTGGCTACATTCATATTGCGAGGCAAAACCTGAAAACGAGCGTTTTGTATGAGGGCTGTTATTTATAGCGGTTCAACAGCATTTCGTCTCTGCGAAACCACTAGCGCCATTCCATGGGACGCCCAATAACAGAATAAAACCAATGAGCTCTCTTTCAAAAAACACCTTGCGAATTCACCCAGACGACTTTCTGAACCCGACCGATCTTCGGCAAACCTTCGACCATCCGGAGAGGCCATTTGAGGTCGACATCGGTTGCGGAAAAGGTCGCTTCATTCTGGCGCGATCCGAGAAATTCCCAGAAACCAACTTTCTAGGGATCGATCGCATGCTCAATCGCATCAAGAAAATCGACAAAAAAGCGCGTCGGTTTGGGCGAGAAAACATTCGGCTCTTTCGAGTAGACGGATACTACGCAACCACCTACCTGCTTCCGGCGGGTAGCGTGGACGCCTACTACGTCTTCTACCCCGACCCATGGCCCAAAGGAAAACACCACCATAATCGCCTCTTCAACGAACCCTTCATGAACGCAATCGCACGCACACTCAAACCCGGCGGAAAAATTCATGCAGCAAGCGACCACCTCCCTTATTTCGACGAAATCTACGGGCTCCTCAAAAGTGATTCCCGTTTTGAAGAAACCGAAACCTTCATTCCAACGGAAGATGAAGTGACCGATTTTGAACTGATTTTCTCGCACAAAGTCCCCGGACGCTGCTCATTTACCTGCTCATTATAGGAGAAATTATGGAAAACCGATTGAATAAATTAGAGATGCTTTACTCCGATCAGAGCCAAACAATCGAGGCGATGAGCGGAGAAATGTTTCAACAGCAAAAAGAGATTGCACAGCTAAAACGACAGCTCGACGAGCTCAAAGAACAGCTCGAAGCCTCCTCGAACGAAATCGGCGGCAACGAACGTCCGCCTCATTATTAATTCCGAACGGAAGGAAAACTAAACATGATCGAATTTAAACTCACCGGCGAGCACATCGCCCTTTTTCAGCTACTAAAAGCAACACACATCTGCGGAACGGGCGGCGAAGCCAAAATCAGAATCGCCGAAAACCTTGTCACGGTTAACGGCGAGATCGAAACTCGTCTACGCAAAAAAATCCGAGTCGGGGAAGTCGTCGCATATAACGGCGAACAGATTACCGTGCTTTAGGCGGGTTGATCTATAACGCTCGATGCGCGATATCCTTGCGGTAAAATGCATCTCTCCACGAGATCTCTTCAACAGCGGCGTAGGCATTGTCGACGGCGGTTTGCAGGTCGGTCCCAAGTGCGGTGATGCCGAGGACGCGTCCGCCAGCGGTGACAACATTGTCGCCATCAAGCGCGGTACCCGCGTGAAAGACCGTTGCGCCTTCGTTTGCGGCGGCGATGCCAGAGATGACCTCCCCCTTCCCGTAATCACCTGGGTAGCCGCCTGCGGACATAACGATGCAAACCGACGGATCGGCTTTCCACGAAATCAGATCATCAGAAAGCGTTCCGTCCACACACGCCTCAAGCGCGGGGAGAATATCGCCGTCCCAGCGGGCGAGCACGGCTTGCGTTTCAGGATCGCCGAAACGGCAATTAAACTCGACGACACTCGGCTGGCCGTTGTGGATCATGAGTCCAGCGTAAAGAACACCTTTATAAGTGATTCCGCGTTTTTTGAGTTCAGCAAGCGTGCGGTCGTACACCTCGGAACGAACTTTTTCTAAAACAGACTCCGTAACGATCGGAGCTGGGGAATAGGCGCCCATGCCACCGGTATTGGGACCCGTGTCGCCCTCATAGGCGCGTTTGTGATCCTGCGAGGATGCGAGCAAAACAACATGTTCGCCGTCGATGAGCGCGAGGATGGAGGCTTCTTCGCCGACAAGAAAATCCTCGATAACAACGCGAGATCCGGCGTCGCCGAAGGCACCACCGAGAGCATCATTAATCGCCTCCTCAGCTTGCTCGACGGTTTCAGCAACCGTGACGCCTTTGCCAGCGGCGAGCCCGTCGGCTTTAATGACAATTGGCGCGCCTTTTTCGCGGACATATTTGCAGGCGGGCTCGGCATCTGTGAAGACCGCATATCCAGAGGTTGGAACCCCTGCGGCCTTCATGATTTCTTTTGCGAACTCCTTACTGCCTTCGAGCTCAGCGGCGGCTTTGGAGGGACCAAAAACCCGGAAACCCTCGGCTTCAAGCGCATCAGCAAGTCCTGCGCACAGCGGAGCTTCTGGACCAATAACCGTGAGATCTGGCCGATTTTCCTTCGCCCAAGCGATGATGTCCGCGATATCAGTGACACCGAGATCGATATTTGTTCCGAGTTCTGCGGTTCCTGCGTTGCCTGGGGCGCAAAAAAGTTCGGGAGCACAAGAGTCATTTTTGAGTTTCCAGCAGAGCGTATGTTCACGCCCGCCATTTCCGATCACCAAAATTTTCATAAAAAGCCTTTCTGTTAAGAGGGGGAAGAAACTATCCATAAAAACCGAAAAAAGACACGAAAAAAAGACGGGTTAATCGTTGATAGAGAGGTTCGACAGACCTGAGGTATTCCGTCAATCATTCTGCAAAAACTCTTTCTTCTTTTTCTTAGGCGCCGCGCAAAAACAACATGCTTGTAATGCGGCGCCGTTCTGCTATAAGTGTGGGTGGAAATCTTTACCTTTTGAATCCATTCAAAGACGTTATTTGATCATCAAAAATGA
>JAOZMR010000101.1 GCA_029934215.1 Pontiellaceae bacterium
ATAGAGAGGAACTTCGGAGAGGGAGTTCTGACCACTTATCTGCACTAATCTGCCGACGACGCAATGAGCTGCCGGATTTGTATTGTTTTTGTTGTATAAGCATCTGGGTAATCCCCAGATGGAGAAATAACGGAATAGAGTTTTTCGTCAAGCTCAGTTCACCCAAGGAACGAGGCTGGAAGCGCTCGTCTACGTTTTATGAAAAGGGGAGAGGAACCACGAATGAACACCAATCAACACGAATCTTTTCCCCTCCCATTCGTGTGCATTCGTGTCCATTCGTGGTTCAATCTTCCTCTTTACTTCCTCTAGCGATAGCGGTTGTTGAAAACTGATCCAGCTCGTTTCCAACCCTTGGAACCCTTTTTCACAATCGCCAATCGGAAATGCCTCAAAATCGCCAATCGGCAATCAAAAATCGGCAATGCCTCAAAATCGGCAATGCCCCAAAGGTTGATAATGGAAAATATCTTCTCTTCTCGTTTGACAGGGTGCCCAGATGTATGGATGATGCTCCTTCTTTTACATCAGGCTTGGTTCCGAGAGGCGAAAGGTTTTGCTTTTTGGATTAGCCGTTTTTGTTCATGCATACATAACAGGAGGAGTCTAGAATGCGTAAGGTAGCCATTGGTAGTATTACGATGCTTTGTTTAACCCTACAACATGGGTTTGCTGAAGCGATCATCACCGCGCAGGATTGCGCAATTGACAGCGACGTCGTTTTGGAAAGCGTTGTGAGGGAAATCAAATCCGCGCCGCGTGATGCTGTAAATGCCGTTGGCGATGGTGTCAACTTTGTCGCAGATGAGTTCGCGACGCTGGTGAACGGCGTGAAGGCAATCGCTAAGAGTAACCCTATCGACAAGGTCGAAAAAGAGGGTCTGCTTGAGGTTGCAAATGCGTGGGATTCCGCAAATGATATCGTCTTCCGCTCCTATAAGGTCACCGATGAGGTGGGTAAGGAGCTGATGCAGGGGGCAGCATCCGATGGAACCACGATTGATGTGAGCGCCTTCTTCACGGGGATCCCTTTCCCAAAAAAGACCTCGGTCTATTTCCGTCCAGATTTCAATCGTCTCTTTGTCCGCAATACACTAGAAAATATTCTCTCCGTCGAAGACATTCTCGCCGAACAGCACAGTGCAGTGCGCGAGCTTATGGGTAAACAGGTTTCTATCGAAACCAAATTCGTAGAAGTCAACCAAAGTACCCTTAATGAACTTGGGTTTAATTGGAAGTTTGATGGAAAAGGTAGATGGAATGCAAACGGAACACCAAACGGCAATGTTGATGGAAATGTTTTCGAAAATCTAATCCTTCCTGCTGGAACGGACTTGTTTGTTGATGGTCTCCGAACTGCTGGAAGAGTTGCGGCATTAAACGCAGTCATTCCTGGATTGAACGTTGCAAAACAAGCCGCATTCGGTGCGGCGACCGCCGACTCTGATACCTTCGCCATTCGAAAAACAGAAGGGTCTTTAAGATGGACTATGCTCATTAACGCAATGGAGCAGTCGGATGATACGGACGTGCTCTCCGCCCCGAGCATCACGACTCGCGACAGAAACACGGCAACTATTAAAGTGGGCGAAAGCCGCACGGTTTCCACAGGCTTCGATGTCAACAGCGCAGAAACATCCCTCTATGTGGAACACGATCTCGAACCCGATTTCCTCGTCGGTGTCTCGCTTGAAGTTACCCCAGAGATTCGCTCCGACGATCTGATCGATCTCGAACTTAAACCTAAGGTTCTCGATCTTATTGGGTATGATACATATCAGGCTCATCCAAGTGCCGATATGTTTTTCGATGGGAATGTTAATAACGGCACCGGGTTTATGGCTCTTTGGGCAAATCCTTTATCTGCTTTAGATCCTGACGGGGCTCGGGACATCCCCGCCACCACAGCAAACCTCCCCTACTACCGCCTGCGCGAAATGGAAACGCAGGTCACTGTTGCGGACGGAAGCACGGTTGGCATGGGTGGACTGATCTATGACAAGCTCGAAACCTTTAAGGACAAAGTTCCCGTGCTGGGTTCTATTCCGCTGATTGGTCGCCTCTTCCGTTCGGAAGGCGAAAAGAGCGTGAAACGCAACTTGCTGATTTTTGTGACCGCCACGCAGGTGGATGTGAATGGACGCAACGCCTCAGATCTGGCACTTAAACGATAACTTTAACCCCCTAGAGAGCAGGCTGGAAAGTCTGCTCCACAACTGGAGCGAGCAGGCAGGAAAGCCTGCTCCATAAAAAGAGAAAAATAGTATGAAAAAAATAAATTACATTTTAATTGTTGCCCTGCTTGCAGGTGCATCGTTTGCGAAAGAAAACACGACGAGCGTTGAGAATATTTTAAAGGATCTTGGGAGCCAAGATGGCGAAGCAGAAGAGATTGCTTTGGATGCTGGCGTTGAGCCCGCTTCGTCTCCCGCTCCTGTGGATGTGGAAGAGCTTGTTGCAGATAGCCGCGACTATTATGTGGGCGGAGAGTTTGCCCGTGCGCAGGTTGGTTTCGAAAAAGCGGTTCAGCTCGATCCCGAGTGTTTGATTGCTCGGATGTACCTTCGCAAAATCATTGAGCGTGACCATCGGTTGGTAGAAATCAGCGGGATGAAAGCGGTTTCCGAGGGTTGGAACACAGATCTCACTCTTCGTTCCTATGCTCTTTCTGCGGATGCAGTGGAAAAGATGGGGCTGTTCGATGCTGTGGCTTCCGTGGATGTGGAAGCAAAGTTCCCCGAGGTTGCATTCAAAAAAGGTGCTAGCGCGGTGTATCAGCCATCCATGGAAAAGCTTTTTATTCGCAACACCCGCGAAAATCTATTGATCATCGAAGAGATTCTCGAAGCAATGGATGTGGCGAAACTCTCTGCCGATGTGGAGCAGGTCGAAATCGAAGCCAAGTTTGTTGAGGTCTCAGAAGGGACTCTCGAAGAACTCGGGTTTGAATGGAGTACAGGTGCAGGCGGTATTGATACAGGACTTCAAGGTAACGATATCACAATCCCAGGACAACAAGGACTCTTTAACAATAGTTTGCGCGGTGGTGCTGGAGTAGGTATGCCTTTTGGCGATCCCGTTCTTAACGCTAGTATCAAGCAAAATAGTGATTCTTCAGATTGGGCTGCATCTAGGTTTGAGGATACCTTTAGTGTCGCTCCGGAAACGATGAGGTTCGTCCGTGGAGGGAATGCTGTTCCTTTCGAAACAGTCATCAGCGCCCTTGATCAAAGCTCTGGAGCGGATGTATTGTCCGCCCCTCGCATTGTGGTGAAAAGCGGCGAAGATGCAACGATTCGTGTTGGCCAGCTCCACACCTACCCTGCGGTGTATTCCGTCGGTGGAACAGACGGAAATATTATTCATGTGAAGTACGAAGATTGGGAAGAGCGTCTCCTTGGTGTTGAACTTGCGGTGACTCCACAGGTGGACGGCGACCAAATTGAATTGGGACTCAGCCCAAAATTCCGCGAGTTGCAAGGCTGGCAGAACTATGGTGTTGCAGACGCGAACTCTGCGTATACCTACCGTCAATCGAACATGGGCTTCATGTTCGAGCATGCCGCCATCAACGCGCGTCTTCCGATCTTCCGAGTGCGCGAGATTGAAACGGAAGTGACGATTGCTGACGGCTCGACGATGGTGATGGGTGGCTTGATCAACGAGAAGGTGGAAGCCTTTGAGGACAAGGTTCCACTCCTTGGAAGTTTGCCCTTGGTGGGTCGCCTCTTCCGCAACGAAGGTGAACGCGCGATTAAGCGCAATCTGATGATGTTTGTTACGGCAAAAATCGTGGAACCGACTGGGCGGATCAATACCTCCCGTTCCTTCGAGTAGTTTTCGGGGAACCCCAAAAAACTAGATGTTGCGGGGATACCCGCAATGGATAAAGATGAGAGAGGGAGGGGCTAACGAGTTTGGCTTCTCCCTTTTTCGGGGATACCCGAGAAAAAGTAGGACAGCGCTTCCAGTCTGTCAGCCGTCGCTAAGAGAGTTTCAGTAGATTGTAGAGAAAAAGATATGTCTTTTAGAAAAGAAGAGATTTTGGAGGGAATAAAAACCCTTATACTGCCAGAGCTTTCGAAGCTGCAATCTAGCGTCGACCAGCTTGCTGTTCGTTTAACGAGTGTTGAATCTCGTTTAGATCAAATGGACAAGCGGTTCGACCAAGTCGATAAGCGGTTCGATCAAATCGACGAACGCTTCAGCCAAGTCGATAAGCGCTTCGATCAAGTCGACAAGCGAGCTGATGATTTTCGCACGGACATGATGGAACGGTTTAGTCAAGTCGACAAGCGAACTGATGATCTTCGCACTGACATGATGGATCGCTTCAGCCAAGTTGATAAGCGAACTGACGACCTTCGCATTGACATGATGGATCGCTTCAGCCACGTCGACAAGCGAACTGACGATCTTCGCACTGACATGATGGATCGCTTCAGCCAAGTTGGTAGTCGCTTCGATCAAATCGACGAACGCTTCAGTCAAGTTGATAAACGCTTCGATCAAGTTGGTAATCGCTTCGATCAAGTCGACAAGCGAACTGACGATCTTCGTACTGACATGATGGATCGCTTCAGCCAAGTTGGTAATCGCTTCGATCAAGTCGATGATCGCTTCAGCCAAGTCTACAACCGAACTGACGCTCTTCGTACTGACATGATGGATCGCTTCAGCCAAGTCAACAACCAGTTCACACTCTTCAACAAGAGAACCGATGGTGTTATGGATGAAATGAGAAGTCGCTTCACCCATGTAGATCAAACCATACAATTTCTGGGTGTTGCCGTTACTGAGGTTCGTCAATACGTTTGGTCAAGCGGGGTTTACGACCGGAATGATTCCATGAGTCAATCGATGTTTGTGAATGAAGACATTGAAGAGTATAAAACAAAACCCGCGATTGCAGAACGAAAAACGAACCCATCAGATGAAAACGAAGCTGGATCTGAAAATTAAACACGAAGGCTCAAAGAATACAAATTTTTAAGAAAACGAACGAACCACACCGAAGGTATATTATGAAAAAAACAACCCAACTATTATCAACACTGCTGCTCCTTGCTGGAGTGTCATTTGCTTCCAATACTATTCCATTCACTGAGACGTTCGAAGACGGAATGACCGGCTGGACGGGCGGAGGCGTTATTACTAACAGCACTCATAGCGAAGGAGAATCGAACGCTCTTTCCATTCTTGATACAACCGTCACCCAAACGTTTTCTGGGACAGATACCAATATTTGGATCAGCTTCTGGGCCGACCCGAATCCAACCGATCAACCCACAGATATTGCTTCCGGAGCCTCCGCTGTTTTTTATGTAAGCACAAGCGGTTTGCTTATGGCATTCGATGGAGAGAACTCCAAATCGACTGGTGCCAGTGTTGAAGACGGGTGGAACCATTTTAAAACTTTTTGTGACTATTCTTCAAAGAAGTGGAGCCTCCGCCTCAACGGAACAGATGTGATGACAAATTTCGCTTTTCATGGCACACCGACCTCTTTAACTGGAATCGAGTTTAAAGAACAAGGAACCAGCACTGCCCTCTTTGTAGACACGGTCAAAATCACAGCAGATGGAGCCGATATGCTTTCTTTCTCCGCAACGCCTCTTGAAATTACGATTGATTCTCCCGTGAAAACACCTGAGGTCAATAGTTCTATTATGATTACGAACAGTAGCTCGACTGAGCTTGTATGTTCGTTTGCTAACGATAATGAGTGGTTGACGGTTCCTGCGTCGTTAACAATTTCACCTAACTCCTCCAGCAATCTAAGCGTTACGGCATCGAATGCCGTACAGGATAATTTAACAGGAACGTTTACTGCCAGTTATTCTCAAACCAATGCGTTTGTTGGAAATGGTGCTTTCGAGACGTTTACGGTGTCGTTCAATGTGGGTGCGAGCATGAGTGCAATGTTGAATGGAGTTGTTGATGATCCTGGGTTTCCTGCGCCTGGAACCTATGAACCAGGTGAAGAAATCAAAATCACAATTACAAGTACAAACACGGGTGCGATCCCTATAAACAGCATTACGAATACGTTGGTGTTTCCATCCGAGTGGAATATGAGCTCCGTATCCACTACTTATCTTGTTATGGCGAATGGTGGGGCAATCTCTACCGTTTATTCGGTAACAATCCCCCCTTTAATTTCGAATGGGTCTTATGAGTTTGAGATTCGAAATGAAGCAACCGAGGGTTCGTGGACGGATACGTTTTCCCTTGATGTGAGTACTCCCGTTCTAGAAATTCTTCCGCTTGCGCCAACTATCACCCATGTTGGAGGTGGAGTTATTTCTGGCAAATGGGAACCAAATGAAAGAGTGAATATCTCAATAGTGAGTACCAATAGTGGCGACCGGCATGGAAACAACATCATCAACACTCTAATGCTACCTCCTGGGTGGGATATAAATCCTGCCTATACTAGTTTCGATCTCGCTATTGGTGCATCCACAACTTCGGTATATCAAGTGACTATTCCACGTGATGCTGATGGTGACTACACGTTGGTTGTGAAAAATGAAATTGGATCAGAAATGTGGGAAACCAATTTCTTATTAGAGGTTTTTAGCGAAGCGGATCCGTCCGTTAGTCCTTTGACTGTTGATATTCGCGTGGCAGCTGGCGGAACTGTTAGCAAAGACATTGTTTTAACCAACGCGGGAAATAAAGCCGTTGGTTTTTTGATCGCAGATGATGGGACTAGGGATGGGGATGTTTCTTATTGCGTTTCCACAGGATCCGTAGGAATGATATCGTTTGTTTCATTCGCCGAACCAAATGAGTATTGTTCAACCAACTGGTCGGGTGGATCAACGGAATTAATGGATATCGGCTTCACATTTGATCTGTTCGGATCGAGTTATACAAACTTCTCAATCAATCAGTATGGTGCAATTTCTTTTGGAAATAAGATCGGTTCTTTTGCAACTTCAACTCTACGAAGCGTCCCTGTTATCGCGTCGCTTTGGGGAAATACCGAACTAGATACAAATAATATTCTTTTTAAATCCAGTGCCGATCAGCTTGCTGTCGCATGGTGTGATGAAAATGGGAAAATGTTCCAGACGTTGATTTATCCAACTGGTGAAATTCGCTTCATGTATCAAGACGGACTTGAAAGCATGGACGCGCGTGTTGGTGTAACTGATGGAGCTGAAAACACTCTTTATGTTACTAATATAAACCATTGGAATAACGAGTTGTCTGATATTCTTCTCTCGCCTCAATCCACTCCGTGGATTCAATACGGGAGTACAACAGGAACGCTTAATGGGCAAAATGGAGATGTTGTTACTTTCACTGCGAGCCCATCTGTTCGTCAGTCTGGTGATTTTGAGTCGTTTGATGCAACTATAGAATGGAGCGATGGTTCATCTGATGTTGTTTCCGTTTCGGTTACCGTTCTCAACACGGTAGTTGGTTTTTCTGTTTCAACAAATTCAATCTCGTTTGATAATCCTGTCGGGTATAGTGCTTCGACAAACTTCTATTTGAATAATACTGGAACTGTTGATCTTGCTTACACTATTCTTGATAAAACAGCTCAGATAAATGGCTACACATGGACGACGGATGAGCTTAAAATTAATCCATTTATTGAACGAACACCTGTTAGTGTAACTGATCCAGATGAAGGTTACAGTCAACTTATCCCAATAGGGTTTCCTTTTGCTTATTTCGGAAGAGTATACACGCACCTTTCTGTTGGTGTGAATGGCGGAATTTCACTCGGTGAAATGAGTCTTCTGACTCTGTTTTATACAGAGGATGAAAACGAAAAAGAAAACAAATTTACATTGGTTGATAAAACTAACACTCTTTCAACTCCGACCCCAATTTTTCTTATTGATCCGCTTGAAAGCTCTCCGGATGAAATTGATATCCCAGATCAATTGATTGCGCCATATTGGGGAGATCTTCATATGAACGAATCTTCTTCGATAGAATACTTTTGCGACTCAGGTGAGTTCGTTGTCATATGGAAGGATATGGCGCAAAAGAACGGCGGAAGCGCTTTGACTTTTACGGCGATATTAACGAAAGAGGGCGAAATCTGTTTTCAATACGCCTCATTGTCCAACAGTAATGCTTGGCCAAACACAATTATTGGATTGCGCGATACATCTGATAGGACTTTCTCTGCGACGTTGATTAATGATACAACGATCGTTTCTAACGATGTTGTTGAGTCGTATTATTCGTATGCAATAACAACAAACGGTGCGTTTGCAGAAGAAAATCCAGGTCAAGTAGTTACGAATTCCATTTTTGAGGGTTATGTAACCAACACTGTTGTTACGTACAAAAATGAAATTGCAGATCAAACGATCTTGTTTACGCCCAACCAGCAAGTGCTTCTTACAATTGATCCGAGCTATGGACAGCTGTTAGCGGGTGAAAGCGATCTTTTAACCATCTCAGTAGATAACAGGAGCTTAACGAATAGAGAAAGCGTAACCCGAGAGTTTGAGGTTCAATCCGATGAGGGACATTCTGAAACGCTGACAGTAACGTTCACTGCAAAAGACGCTTCCACAGATAACGATGAAGATGGCTTACCAAACGTTTGGGAGGAGCAATACTTTGGAGACAAAACCATTGCGGATCCAAATGCGCTTGCAGCGAACGGCGTTAACACCCTTCGAGAAGCATATGTTGCGGGTCTCGACCCGACGGTTGCGAGTTCGCTGTTTTTAACAACCGTCCAAACCTCTCCGTCCTCTGAGCCTGTGCTTAGTTGGTCAAGCATTTCCGGGCGTGTTTATAGCGTCTGGTGGAGCAGCAATCTTCTCAACGGCTTTGAGATCACTCCGCTCGTAAAGGATTTGCCTTGGACGCCATCCGTTTATACGGACAGCACTCACAGTGTTAATGGAAAACGATTCTACAAAATTGATGTTCAATTGAAGGAAGAATAAAGGCGAGAGAGTAAAAGCCCGAAAAAATGCCCGATCAGAGATGATCGGGCTTTTTTGCGGAAAACAAAGAAAGCGGGCAGGAACGGGTTTACCCAGCGCTGAAAGCGTAGCGAAAAATAATTTTTGTATTCAAAGGTAACGACTGTTAAGGAGTGCCTGAATCCGTTGGATAATTTTTAACACAGCTGTTTCGAGCGAAAACCTAAATTT
>JAOZMR010000102.1 GCA_029934215.1 Pontiellaceae bacterium
CACTGTGTTGATTAATCAGCACATTGCCACCTGATAGGCCATTTTGATTAAATTTTCCAACTGTGGCTATGGTGTTTTCTCCAATAACACTATCATTGACTAGATAAGTCACGGTTGTTCCAACTGGCATCGGTTGCCCATTTTCGGTGAGATTGCCCTGCACGATCATAGGAAGTGCCGGACCACCCGGATTAGGTGGAGTCACAACAACATCATTTGGGTTAGTACCATTTCGATACTCATCCAAATTGGAAACTCCATCACCATCTTGGTCATCCGACGCATCTGAAGGGTCAAGCGGATTGAGGAAAGTATACTGATTTTCAAAATCATCAGGCATACCATCACCATCGGTATCTATTAACTCTGGTTCCTCGATAATTTCACCAAACCAACTATGATCAACATCACCCATGCGGATGCCAATAAAATCTTGTTGTATTTGATTAGAAGCAAGGTTATCAAAACGCAGCACTATTTCTCTTGTGTTTAATGAACCACAAGTAAAGTCATCATTAGTGAGGAATAACCAATTTCTTGGCAATTCACTTAAATCCGAGAGGTAGCGTAAAACACCTGTAGCATCAGAAGAGCTTACTATATTATCCTGATTAACTTCAGCAGCAGCACATTGTATAGAGTCGAATGTGACAAGACCAACCATATACTTTTGAATTTGTTTGGCATCGTCTTCAGTTATACCACGATGATTAGTAACATCAAGGTTATCTCCACTTGCAGACACTTGGTAATTTCCAGCCGGCAAATCCTTAAACTCATAAGAGCCTCCAGTTTCCGTTGTGTAAGTCATGCTGTCGCCATTATCGCTTGTGAGCGTGACGATAACATTACTCATAGAATTACCGTGAGGGCCTTTTACCATGCCACTGATAGAGAATAGTTGATTTTCATCATCTTCCACGTCAGGTAATTGGATTTGCAAACCTTCAGGCGGTGTTGCTTGCCTGTTATCATCATCTCCCCAACAGACTATAGTGCCATCATTTTTTGAAGCACATGTGTGATTATTACCCGCACTCACTTGGGTAAAAATTCCCACTGGTGGATTTGATTGGCCATAGCTGTTATCACCCCAACAGCTAATAGTCCCATTGGTTTGCAATGCACAATTATGCCGATCACTACCAGCACTGATTTGGATGAATTTCCCAGTTGGTGGAGTTGCTTGTCCAGAACCATTATCACCCCAACAGGCAATTGTGCCATCAGTTTTTAACGCACACGTATGCTGATTACCCGCACTAATTTGCGTAAAAGTACCATCCGGCGACGTGGTTTGGTTAAAGCTCTCTCGTCCCCAACAGGCTATAGTTCCATCCGTTTTTAAAGCACAAGTGTGATAACCACCCACGCTAACTTGAGTGAAAGTACCGCTTGGTGGGGTTGCTCGCCCGGAGCCATTATTTCCCCAACAATTGATTGTCCCATCTGGCTGTAAAGCACAAGTATGGTATAAATTAGCACTAACTTGGGTAAAAGTTCCACTCGGTGGAATTGACATTGCGTTTTTGAATCCCCAACAAACTATCGTTCCATCAGTTTGCAAACCACAACTATACATGTGGCCAGCACTAATTTGAGTGAAAGTTCCGTTAGGTGGGGTTAATTCTCCAACAGAATTACTTCCCCAACAAATTGGAGTGCCATCCGTTTGCAGAGCGCAAGTATGCCAACCACCAGCACTTAATATT
The DNA here is from genome assembly GCA_029934215.1 of Pontiellaceae bacterium. Classification (GTDB taxonomy): domain Bacteria; phylum Verrucomicrobiota; class Kiritimatiellia; order Kiritimatiellales; family Tichowtungiaceae; genus Tichowtungia. The sequence continues at coordinate 1,713 of JAOZMR010000102.1, forward strand.
TCAGTTATCAAAGGTGTTACCGGATTTTCATCCTGTTCTTGAGCATTTGCAACTGTCGGATCGGTACCTTGTTGGTATTCATCTAAATTGGAAACACCGTCACTATCTTGGTCAGCAGACGCATCTGAAGAGTCAAGTGGATCAAGGAAATCATACTGATTTTCGTAATCATCAGGCATACCATCGCCGTCATCATCAGTGTCAGCATTATTGCCTGTACCATCATTATCTGTGTCAATAGACTCGTTAGTATCTAATGGGAAAGCGTCTTCTGTATCGGCAACATTGTCATTATCATCATCAGTATCTGCATTATTACCCGTACCATCATTATCTGTATCAACAGATTCACTGGCATCTAATGGGAAAGCGTCTTCTGTATCGACAACATTGTCACCATCATCATCAGGATCATCAATGTCTGAAATACTGTCACCATCAGTATCTATGTTTTCGTCAGGTAACTTGATTTGTAAACCATCAGGTGGAGTCGTTTGTCCTTCTCTATTTTCTCCCCAACAGTTTATGTCTCCGTCAGATTGCAAACCACATGTATGAACTCTGCCAGTGTTAATTTGAGTGAAGGTCCCTTTTGGCGGTGTTATTAATCCATTGTTACTGAACCCCCAACAAACTACAGTCCTGTCAGTTTGCAAAGCACAAGTATGCCATAAACCTGCACTAACTTGGGTAAAAGTTCCACTAGGTGAGGTAGCTCGTTCAGAGTCATTATCTCCCCAACAGATAATAGTCCCATTGAGCCGTAAAGCACAAGTATGACCATCACCAGCACTAACTTGTGTGAAAGTTCCGTTGGGAGAACTTGATTCGCCGCTTCTATTGTCTCCCCAACATATAATACCCCCATCTGTTTGTAAACCACACGTATGATCCCCGCCAGCACTAATTTGTGTGAAAGTTTTGTTGGGAGGTATGATTTGTTTTAAACTATCATCTCCCCAACAGGTTACAGCTCCATCAGTTTTCAAACCACATGTGTGGCGTGTACCAGCACTAATTTGTGTGAAGGTTCCAGTGGGGGAAATTCCTTGTCCCCAATTATTTCTTCCCCAACAAACTACAGTTCCATCGGTTTGCAAACCACACGTATGATCATAACCTGCACTAATTTGTGTGAAAGTTCCACTCGGTGATGTTGTTTGTCCCCAATTATTTTTTCCCCAACAGACTATAGTCCCATTAGTTTGCAATGCACATGTATGTTCACTACCAACACTCAAAATATCATCATCTGTTGTAAATTTACCTACTAGATTTTCTTGACTATCTGCGAATTCAGGAGCTTTACCTAGTTGATATTCTTCTAAATTAGTGAGTCCATCCCCATCTCTGTCATCTTGACCATCGTTGGGAGCAAGTGAGTCGAGAAAAGCATATTGCCCTTCGTAGCTATTGGGTAGCCCATCATCATCGTCATCAGGCAACTGAATTTGCAAACCATCAGGCGGTGTTGTTTGTCCATAGTTATTATTAAGACTGTCGTGAACGTTTCCCCAACAGGTTATTTGCCCATCGGTTTGCAAGGCACATATATGAGCACTACCAGTACTCATTTGAGTGAAAATCCCTCGCGGTGGTATATCGTTATAATTGTTTCCCCAACAAGTTATAGAGCCATCGGTTCGCAAACCACAAGCATGACCAGTAACTGCATTAACTTTGGTAAAAGTTCCCACATGGGGGGTCGCTTGTCCATAATAATTGTCACCCCAACAGCTTATAGTTGCATCGTGCTGTAAAGCACATGCATAATCTCGGCCCACACTAATTTGAGTAAAAGTTCCATTAGGTGGTGTCGATGCTCCTTTTCTATCGTATCCCCAACAAGCTATAGTCCCATCCATTCGCAAAGCACAAGTATCCCTATAGCCTGCACTAACTTGGGTAAAAGTTCCACTGGGTGTAGTCGCATGGACATTGTTACCTGACCAACAAGTTATGCTTCCATCAATGTGCAAACCACAAACATGGCTATGCCCTGCACTGATTTGGATAATATTTTCACTTTTGGGTGAAACAGCTCGTCCCCAGCATACCACCGTTTTGTCAGTTCGTAAACCACAAGTATACATATTACCAGCGCTAATTTGGGTGAAAGTACCACTAGGTGGTTTCGCTTCTCCAAAACCAGTGCCTCCCCAACAAGCTACAGTTCCGTCATTTTGTAAAGCACAAGTATGCCATGAACCTGCACTCAAAACATTCGCAGTTGTCATTGAAACTACTGAATTTTCAACATCAGTTGCGGGTGGTACAGTTTGAGTATCAGCCCAATCAGGATCTTTGGCTGTAGCACTACCAGCAATTTCACCTGTTAGTTGGTTAAACCCAAAGTCTGCGTATGGTGGGAGCAGTGTTATTAAATTGCTTAAATCTGGTATCATTCCACTTAGTTGGTTATTATTCAGGCTAATGTATCCCAAATTGACCAAATTACCTAACTCGGGTGGAATTATTCCATTCAATTGATTGTTGTGCAGAAGAAGGTATGTCAAATTAACCAAATTGCCTAATTCGGATGGAATGATTCCACTCAATTGATTACCACTCAAATAAAGTCTTTCCAAATTGACCAAATTGCCTAATTCAGACGGAATAGTTCCACTCAGTTTATTATTATTCAGGTAAAGATGTGTCAAATTGACTAGATTACCTAATTCAGATGGAATTGGCCCACTCGGTTGATGAGTAGTCAAAATAAGTTGGGTAACATTTCCACCACTACAAGTCACTCCAACCCAACTACAAGGCGAATTTGTAACTTTCCATCCTGTGTTAACAGTCCAATTATCCCCATCAGTACTATCATAAAAGGCAACTAGAGCTTCACACTCAATTTGTGGTATACCAGTAACTGCGGTATTCACACACAAATTGGCAGTACTCGGAGGACTACTAGTATTCGGATTCGTCCCCTGTTGATACTCTTCCAAATTAGAAGCACCATCGTTATCTTGATCAACCGAAGCATCCAAAGAATTCAACGGATCCAAAAAAGCATACTGATTCTCAAAACCATCAGGTAAACCATCACCATCATCATCAGTATCAGCATTATTGCCAACACCATCATTATCCGTATCAACAGACTCACCAGAAATTAATGGAAAAACATCATTAATGTCAGCAACATTATCCCCATCATCATCAGTATCAGCATTATTACCAACACCATCATTATCTGTATCAACAGACTCACTTGGATTTAAAGGAAAAGCATCATTAGCATCAACGACACTATCATTATCATTATCCGGATCAGCATTATTGCCAATGCCATCTTGATCAGTATCCACTGATTCATTTGGATCAAATGGGAAAGCATCGTTAACATCAAGCACTCCATCATTATCATCATCTGAATCCCTCTCATCCTCAATCCTATCACCATCAAAATCAAGTAAAAAAGTAGCTATGGCAGTTTGATTAGATGCTACTCTCATATCACAACGGCTGGCACTTGGGCAATCACCACCCCAACCAACAAATAACCAACCTTCTGGTACATCTTCCAAAGAAAAATCTACATCCGTACCATCAGGATATTCACTAACACATTCATTCGTACATTGGTTTCCATCGTATGAAACTGTACCATTACCCACGACTTTAGTACTGACTTGATACATCATAAGTGGCCCAGCTTTATAGATGTTATCATTAGTAGCAAGTAGCGTATCCTTATTTTCAGTATATTTTAACTTAGTTCGGCCATGATCTATATTGCTGTCATAAAAACTCCACGTATTGCCATTTGTTGAACTTGCTAATTTTTGTTGAGCCGAAGCAGCCACCCAACCACCTGAAACAGCAGTTACACCAAACAAAGATATTTGCGACATACCTTCTGGAGAAACATTGTCCCATTGGGTTCCATTTGTGGAGGTTAATATGAGCGGTTCTACAGAACCATTTGGATTGTGATAACCAACAGCAACAAATTTATTGCCATCACTTGCAATATCTTGTAGTTTATACTGATTTTCGTTGAAATCACTTTGATACCAAATGATACCATCAGTAGATGTTGCTATTTGGCTATAAGCATAACCTGATGTACTCACAGCAACCCACTTTCCTGATTTGTAAGCAACTCCATTGTAATTAAAGTTATAGCCTTGTCCATTTCCACGAAAATCGGCACTTTGCCAATCTGTACCATTGGTTGAGTACAAAATATTATTGCCCCCAACAGCAATCCATTTTCCATTCGCATATTGTATTGCTTTTACAGGACTTGCATAAAGGTAAATTATTCTATTCCAAGTAGTTAAATTATCAGAATAAACTATGCGTCCTAAATCGTTAGAATCTTCACCGACAGCAACCCATCTGCCACCATCATAAGCAACGTCTAAAAGGTTAAGGTTACTTAAATTTGATGCTGAAACTTTTGACCATGATTCTGCGTCAGTTGAACGTAGAATAAGTCCATCTCCTCTACTGTAGGAATCAGTACCAACAGCAACATAGATACCATTACCATAAATAGTACTGTGGATGTATTGACTATCATTAGTAGCTTCTACCTGTTCCCAACTTGATGGTTTTGCGTAGTCTGTGACGGGTTGTTGAGGTTTAATAAACAATGCTGTTTCACTGGACGTTATACCAGTTACTACATTCACTCGGCATTGTATTGTCGTTTTTCCATCGCATGTACCACCAATCCATTTATCAAAAACATAACCTGATGCAGGATTAGCTTGAATTGCTGTAGTGGTGTTTTCAGCATAGGTATAACAATTTGTACCACAACTAGAGCCTCTTGGTGATACATTTATAGAGCCGGTATTTAATACACCAAATGTGCCTACTCTTAATGTACCAATTTCAGGAGCATCTTCTTGGATGAAGGTTGCGACTTCTTTGGTTTGTTGACCAACCACCACATTTACTTGGCATTGTATTGTCGTTTTTTGATCGCATTCACCCCCTAACCATTCACCAAAAGTGAATTGGGCCGTTGGGATAGCTTGAACTCTAACAGTAGTATCTTGATCGTAAGTATAGCAGTTTGTACCACAGCTAGTCCCTCTGGGGGATACATTAATGGAACCACTATTCGATGCACCAAATGCTTCTACTTCTAATGTACCAATTGCTGGTTGAGTATTGGCCTCAACATTAATTGTGATTTCATCCATATCAACATGCCCTAAATTATCAGCCACACGAACGTATAGATTCACATCAACATTAGAAGAGATATTTGGAGCAATAAATTCCACTTTCTTATAATTTCCGGAACTTGGAACATATTGCAATTTACCTTTATCCGTACACCAATAAAAATAAGCTTTTCCAGATGAATCAATATTTTCTACCGCAGTCAAAATGATTGTTTCATTAGGAGCCAATGTTGTAGGAGGATTGTTAATTTCTACCGTTGGAGATTGAGCAGTAGAAACAAGTTGTTCCTGAAGAACATCATTCCCTATACATGACGCATAGAGATTATTGGCCAGAAAAACAGCCAGTGCAAAGATAACAAACTTCAAATAGGCAAAAATGCCATTCGTTTTCATAATTGTTCCCTTTAATTTAGTTAATTGGCGTTACAGTGCCATAAGTTGAACATATAGGGTGTCCATCACCACGCAACTCCCTTATTCTGTGTATAAGGAAAGCTATTTCAGCCCTTGTTGCTGCTGTTATGCCAAATTCGATGAGTTTTGCATCACTTGTTCTGATCGAATTGAATTCCTCTTCCGATAACCGAAAAAGTCTATAGGTTTGATTGTTATAGCTTGCATTAGTATCTAATGCACATTTGACAACAGGCGTAAACCAATCTCTATCTTCATTTTTGATATCAACACCAACAATTCCTTTCAAAATCATAATAATTGCTTCTGCTCTACTAATTGTTTGAAAGGGCTTAAAAATAAATCCACATCCGGCTCCATAACCGGTAACTAGACCAATATTTGCCAAAGTGTTGACATACTCGCAAAACCAATTAGTAGTACTGCCACTAGAAGCATGACCTAATTTAGGATTACATGTTGATGGTGGAGCAATATAGCTTTTACCTGAATCACAAAAGGTTTTCTCAGGTATTTTGCGTTCACGACGAGCATTTATATCATCTTGAAATGCTTCCCAAAGTTCACCTGAATAATCCTCTTCTAATGTTAAATCAGGTTGTGGTCTTGATTCTTTCTCTGTAGAAGTCATTTTCTCGTTTCTCAATTTGGTTAATACAACCATTTTGGCAAGTTGAGCACGTTGGATGTTATCATTTGGACCAAAGTTACCATCACCATAGCCTTTAATGATGCCTTTTTCACACAGTTTTTTGACCGCTATTTTAACTTCTGTTTTTAAATCAGAATACTCAATATCAGGAAAAATACAAACAACATCCGCATTGTTTCCCTCTGTTAAAAACTCAATAGGATGACGAAAACCTCGATTTGCCACACTTTCGTTAGATGTATCCTTTGGTCCAATACCAAAACCCCAACTTCCTAAAGAACTGTCACTGTAATCAATACCATTCCTTACATTAATCCCAAAATGAAGATGATCCCTGCTTGGTTGTCTAGCATTATCTATAGAATGAGCTGGTGCTAATTTAGCTATATATGCACCTTTTTGGACCGAGTCATTTTCATTCAAAGCACCATCTACATGTCCATATATAACTAAAAAGGACGGGGAAGCACAACGAACGACAACTCGACTTGTCCAGTAGGAATTATATTCATCTCTTATCGTAGTGTTATACGTTCTGTGAAAATTATAGTCTTTTGATTCAACAACAGTTCCATCACAAATGGAATAAATTATATCTTCAGCAGAGGCATCATAATCCATGCCTAAATGTTTACCATATTTATAACCCGTATCCGGATTTTGCAAAAATCTTCCAGTTGCGGTCAAATTTACAAAATTACTTAACGGGTTTGCATAACCGTGTTGTGTAAGGTCAATTTCTGCATTAGCAGTGGATAATAAACTGAAACACAAAAAAACAAACAAATACTTCTGAAAAAGCAAGCTTATGCTCTTAATGAAGTGAATGTTTAGTGTTTTAAGAAATAACATACAGTACTCCTTGGTTGATGTTGTTTGTAAATACCATGCTAATATCCATCACTTTAGCAATGGAAAATTGCAATGGCTCCGTATCAGAAATTTGCCGCATACTAGCCACATAGAATTGCGACTCATCAGCGACGGTTGGCACCTCAACATAAGGGACATAAAAAGTTCCCTCATCAAAAGTGTAGGTTGCACGACAACTATTACTTGTGTCCACAACAAACGATTTACTACCTGTATTGGCATAAGCATTACCAAAAAGCATAGATGCTGCTGACAACGCTAACAGGTAGGCAAGGATATAGCTTTTCACTTTATTTATCTCCTAATTTAGTTTGAAAAATAACGTTCATCC
>JAOZMR010000103.1 GCA_029934215.1 Pontiellaceae bacterium
TTCTGGCATGGGGCACGATTTTTAAAAAGCGGGCATTTCAAATTACAGTCTACCATTCCCTGAGCGTCTAACTTTTCTTGTTGACCTTTTTTTTACAAAAGACACTGCCATGTTTTTGGAGCATTGCAGTAACGCATTTTTTTCCTTTAATCATCATCGCAAAGATATGCTACAAAAGGGCTTCAGCGCATTAAAGCGAATCCGACCACAGATCGAACTGGATCCAAACACAGGTGTACCCTCTTTTTCACTCAGTATCTCTCGAAAAAATGAAGGCGTTTTATTGAATACTGTGGATGATTTCTTTGGGTTTCTCGGGGAGGAGTTCAGCAAAGATCAAATAATCGTATGCTTTGATGAATTTCAAAGCGTATTGAACTATCCAGAGGCAGATGCTCTACTGGCAAAAATAAGAGGAAAAATTCAATATCACCCTTTCCCATATCTCTTCACGGGATCCGACCGAAACGGACTCAAAACGATTTTCACTCGACCTGACTCCCCGTTCTATAAATCCGTTCGTCCAATGGAGGTGGAAATACTGCCGACCAAAGACTTCAAACCGTTTCTGTTAGAAAAATTCGCCAGTGGGAGAAGGACTGTTGCCCCTTCAGTATGGGATGAACTTTTCAAACTGGAAGTCCCAGGCGATATCCAGCAACTCTGTGCAGCCCTCTGGGAATGTAGCGAGCAAGACACAGAGATCGGCTCCTCTGTTTTGCAAGAAGCATTCGATCGTATTTTTACTCACGAGATCGAAGGATTTCGTTCGTTACTAGGCGGACTAACCGCACTGCAACTTCGTGTATTAAAATCGGTTGCGAAAACGGGGACAAAAAGCCTTTACTCGCTAGAATCACAGCAAGCCATCGGCGCATCCGCATCATCGATTCGACGGTCAGTAACGGCTCTGACCGAAAAGTGGATACTCGTAAACACCGACGGTGCGATCTATTTCAACAACCCGTTCCTCCATCACCTCCTAATCCATCGCCAAGTATAAGACCGCAATCTTACCGATTGAAGGGTTGGGCATTTCCGAATGGAGATTGCCGATTTCCGATTTAGAGAGAAGAGTTCCAAACCCTGGAAAACAGAAGATTTTTCATAAAACGTAGACGAGCGCTTCCAGCCTCGTTCCTTGGATGAACTGAGCTTGTGACCGTTCCTGCGCGGAAGAATTTAGCCACAAGAGAGAGGGCATTTTTGATTGAAGATTTCTGATTGCCGAATGGGAGAGGAGATGAATATCGAATATCGAACAAGGAATTTCGAATGTCGAAGGGAGAGGCATTTTCGATGACCGAGTTCCAAACGTTGGAAAATCCCCTCTCGGGAGGGGTGCCCGTAGGGCGGGGTGGGTTCTTTGGTGGATGGGATATTGTCGAATTTCCAACCATTGGAAACGAGCTGGATCAGGTTTTCACAACCGCTGTCGCTAGAGGAGAGGCATTTTTGATTGAAGATTTCTGATTGCCGAATGGGAGAGGAGATGAATATCGAATATCGAACAAGGAATTTCGAATGTCGAAGGGAGAGGCATTTTCGATGACCGAGTTCCAAACGTTGGAAAATCCACTCTCGGGAGGGGAGTCATAGTGGGTGGGAGTTTAAGGGGATTTGCCACGAAAGAGCGCATAGAACGCAAAAAAAAAGACAAACTAAGCGTTGGTAGGGAGTTTCGGCAGTTCTGAGTGAGGTGTTCCGAACGTGCTTTTTGTATTCCCAAAAAAGAAACGACCCAAAGTGAGCGGCAATGCCTCTCTCTTCGACATGCGAAATTCTTTGTTCGATATTCAATCGGGAATGCTACGTATCTCTTTGCCGCGTTCGAATTTCTTGTTTTGTGGCATTTGTCCTGCTAGATTTGGGTGATTAATGATTTGGAGGAGCTTGTGTGATTAGACGTATTGGAGTTTTTACAGCGGGTCGGAATGATTTTGGCATTTATTTGCCCGTGTTGCGGGCTTTGCGCGATGCCGCTGAGTTCGAGCCGGTTGTTGTTGCGACGGGTACGCATATGGATCCGCGCTTCGGTGAGACGGTGCGCGATATGCATGCGGCTGGTTTTTCTCCCGATTATTGCGTTCCGATGGTTCCTGCTACTGATTGTGCTGTGGATGTTGCGCGGGCTATGGGGCAGGGGGTTTCTGAGTTTGCTGCTGTGTTTCAACAGGCTAATCTGGATCTGCTTCTTGTGCTGGGCGACCGGTTTGAGATGTTTGCTGCGGCGACTGCCGCTGTTCCGTTTTGTCTACCGCTGGCTCATTTGCACGGTGGTGAGGTGACGGAGGGGGCTGTGGATGAGCAGTTCCGTCATGCGATTTCTAAGTTGAGCCATCTCCATTTTGTGTCTACGAAGCGGTATCGTGAGCGGTTGCTTCAGATGGGCGAGGAGTCTTGGCGGGTTGTGGTGAGCGGTGCTCCGGCGTTGGATCTTTTGAACGATTTTTCGCCTTGGTCGCTGGAACAGTTGGAGGTGTCGCTGCGGATGAAGCTCGATTGTCCGCCGCTTTTGGTGACGTTTCATCCGGTGACTCTTCGTGAGGATGAGCAGGTTGATGAGTTGTTGAGGGCGTTGGGCGGTTTTATGGATCGTCCGATGGTTATTACTTGGCCAAATAGTGATGTTGGGTTTTCGAAAATCACGGAGCGTTTGGAGGCGTTTGTTGCGTCCTGCCCGAATGCGGGGTTATTTCCAAGCCTTGGAGTTGAGCGTTATTTTTCTTTGATGAGTTATGCTGCTGCGATGATTGGTAATTCGTCGAGTGGGATTATTGAGGCTGCCTCGTTTGGATTGCCGGTTGTGAATGTTGGTGATCGTCAGAAGGGTAGGGTGCGTGGCGCGAATGTGTTGGATGTGCCTTGTCGGGATGTTGATATTGTGCGCACGATTCGCACGGCGGTTTCGCCGTCGTTTAAGGCGTCTTTGAGGGGGATGGTTAATCCGTACGGAACTGGCGGTGCGTCCGCAGAGATTTTGCGGGTTCTGATGGATGCTGGGAAACGGGCGGATTTGTCGAGTAAGCGGTTTGTTGATGTTTGGGAGGAGCGCTGAGATGAAGCTTAAGCAGATTAGAATTTTAACTGGGGAGAGCCAGTATGATGTTTTTTCTCATTGGCAACGTGAGCTGTTCGAGGGTTTTCGGCGAAGGCGTGTTCCGGTGGAGTTTATGTCGGTTCCTGAGGAGGCGGGATGTCCGTTCGATGCGCAGGTGGTTTCGCTTGGGTTTAATCTTGTGAGAAGTTGGGGGAGTTCTCGAGTGGCTGAGCGCCCGCATATTGCGTGGAGTGTGGATCATCCGGGGTTTAATGCTTTTTTCTTTTTGCATAGGTTGAAAAATCCAGAGTATGCCAAGTCTGCGGAGTTGATGTTTGTGGATAGGGCTCGGTGTGAGTTGGCTGGTGGTTTGCTGGGTTTGTCGAATCCGTATTTTCTGCCGCACGCCGCGTCGGCTCCGTTTTGCGATTCCAATGATTGGAAGTCGCGTGCTACGGATGTCGTGTTTTTTGGGTCGTTGTCATCGATTGAGACGCGTAGGAAGGCGTTGTCGGATCTTGCCGGACGGATTTCGCCTGAGGTGCAAAAGTCCGTGCTGCAAACTGCGGATAGCGTTCAGTTTGAGTCTGGGATGGAGTCGGATCTGCTTTTTTGGAACTATTTGAATCGAGTTGCTCCGAAGCAGGAGGAGCAGATGAAGTTGGTTTTTTTGCATTTGTTTCCGCAGTTTGATATGTATTTGCGGTGTTTGCATCGCATCCGGTTTTTTAGCGAGTTGAGTTCGATGCCGATTCATATATACGGAGCTGGGGAGTGGGAGCAGGTGAAGCTTCATCCAGATTCCGTGCTTCATGGTCCGGTGGAGCATTGCCAGATTCCGGAGATTATGCGGCAGAGTAAAGTGGTGATTAATCATGGGCCGACGTTGCGTGACGGAGCGCACGAGCGTGTGTTTGATGCGCTGGCTAGTGGGTGTGCGGTTTTGTCAACACCTTCGCCTTATCTAAAGGAGCAGTTCGGGACCGATTCCGGTGTTGTGACTGTTTTTGCTGGCGCGGAGTCAAAGATGGTCGAGCAGATTGCAGCGTATGTGAGTGGGGATCGGCAGGAGGAGATTGTGCGGGGGCAACGGATCGTGCGCAGCGCTCATACATTTGATGTGCGGGCTGGACAAATTTTGCAGTTTATTGAGCGTCGCTGGGGGCTAAATTAATGGCACTAAAAAAGGTTAGATTGCTCGCAGGTGGAAGTCAGTACGGGATTTTTGACCATTGGCAACGGGCGTTGAAGAGCGGGTTCGAAGCAAATGGAGTCGAGGCGGATGTTCTGTCGATTTTTCAGGAAGCGGTATTGCCGCCGGATGATGATGTGGTTTCGTTGGGCTTTAATCTGATTCGTCATTGGGAGGCTCCGCTGGTAGAGCAAAAGAGGCATGTGGTTTGGGGGGTTGATAATCCTGCGTATTGCTATCCGTTTTTTCAGGAGCATCTGAAAAAACCGAATGTGGAACAATCAACCCTGCTGGGTTTTGTGGATCGGACTCGTTGTCGGTTGGCGGATGAAGTGCTCGGGTTTTCCGGGGCTCGATTTTTGCCTCACGGCGCTTCTGCGCCGTTTTGCTCGGCGGAGGATTGGGGGGCGCGTCCGCTCGATACGGTTTTTTTCGGGTCGCTTGGTTCGCTCGAAGAGAGCGAGCAGAAGTTGCTGAAGGCGGCCGCGAGTCTTTCGAGTTCTGCGGTTGGTTTGATGCAGGCGATGATTCGTGATTTCACGTTTGAGTCGTCGGTGCCTTCCGATTTTATTTTCTGGGAGATTTTGAAAAAGAATCTGTCCGCTCCTGTGGAGCCGCTGAGACGAATTTTTATGTTTTTGTTTGTCCCGTTGGATCGCTATCTTCGAATACGTCATCGGATTCGTTTTTTAAGTGCGTTAAAGGATACTCCCATCCATATTTTTGGAAACGGGGAGTGGGATCAGGTCGAGTTGCATGGTGATTCTGCGGTGCATGAGCCGCTGGATCATGTTCAGGTTTGCGAGACGATGCAGAGGAGTAAGATCGTGATTAATAACGGACCGGTTTTTCCTGAGGGGTCGCATGAGCGGGTGTTTGATGCGCTCCATAGCGGCTGTGCTGTCCTGTCGACGCCTTCGCTCTATTTTACAGAGGAGTTTGGTGATGGTTCTGGTGTGTTTATTTGTCCGGCGGGTGAAGAGGCGGGCATGTCGGCGCAAATTGCGGACTGTCTTGGTGTAGATCGGCGGGAGGAAATTAGGGCAGGGCAGACTCGTGTTTGCCGTGCGCATACGATGACGGTGCGGAGTCGGCAGATTCTTCAGATGATCGAGCGTCGGTGGGGTCTTCAGATGGAAAAGGAGTTTGTATGTGCGGAATAGCTGGTTTTTTTGGATGGGATCGAAGCGCAACCGTGCCAGAGGCGGCGTTGCGGCTGGCTGGCGAAAAGATGGCACTGCGTGGACCGGATGCGGGCGGGTTTGTTGAACGGGCCGGCGTCGGTTTTGTTCATCGTCGCTTGGCCGTGATCGATCTGTCGGGCGGGCAGCAACCCGCGTCGGATTCGGCAACGGGGGTGCTGCTGACTTATAATGGCGAGATCTATAATTTTAAGGAACTGCGCACAGAGCTTTCCGCCAAAGGCCATTCTTTTGAGACGCAGTGCGATACCGAGGTGCTCTTGCGAGCTTGGGTTGAGTGGGGGACGGATTGTATAAAACGCCTTCGCGGTATGTTTGCGTTTGCTGTATACGATCCGCGCTGCGATGAGCTGTTCGTGGTGCGCGACCGCATGGGCGTGAAGCCGCTCTATTATTCTTGCACGGACGAGGGACTTGTTTTGGGTTCGAGCGTTGCGGCGGTGCTGTCGTTCGATTCGGTCGGTCGCGAGGTGGATGATGCCGCAGTGATGCACTATTTAATGACGATCCGCTCGGTGCTGGGCAGTCGAACTCTGCTGAAACATGTAAAGACGCTGGAGCCAGGGACGTATGCACGCGCTCAACGCGGCTCTAGCGAGTTGAGCGTGACACGCTACTGGGAGTTTCCGGTCGTTCCAGAAGCCGATAAGGCTTCGCCGCCAGAGACCGAGGCTGCCGAGTTTATTCGAAAGTCCGTCTGCGAATCCATTCATGAACAGATGGTTAGCGATGTCCCGCTGGGTGGGTTTTTAAGCGGCGGAGTCGATTCGACAATCATCGCGGCGGTGGCGTCTTCGGCGGGGGACTTCGGTGCGTATAGTGTTGGGTACGACGATCACGGGTGCAACGAGTGGCCTTACGTCCAGTTCGCTTCAGAAACCTACGGAGTGCGTTGTGAGGAACTTCATCTGGAGATGGATCAGTATACAGATAATTGGCAGTTTTTGCTGGAGCAGAAAGGCCTGCCGCTCAGTACGCCCAACGAGGTTCCGATCTATCGGCTCGCAAAAGCATTGCGCCAGGATTATACCGTAGCCTTGAGCGGGGAGGGGGCGGATGAGCTTTTCGGCGGGTATGTGATTCCATACTTTTCGAGCTTCGATTATGACCGCGCAGCAAACGACGACTCGCCTCGAACCGGACGCATGATGATGCGGCTCTATGGGAAACCAGGATTCGCAGACCTAACCGAACATCACTTCCTCTTGAACTCATGGATTCCACCAGCGCTGCGGTCGCAATTGCTCTTGAGCGAGACAGAAAAACCTGCGGTCGAAGTCGTCGAACACTATCGACAATTGTTTGATCGCTTTGACGGATGTTCCACGCTGGATAAACAGATGCACCTGCACGCACGCATCAATCTCGAAGGTTTATTGAATCGAGTAGACGCAAGCACGATGGCCGCCTCGGTCGAGGCTAGGGTTCCATTTACAGATCATCGACTGGCTGAATATCTTTTTGCCATGCCAGATCGATCCAAAATCGACTGGCTAGGCGAGGCGGAGAAAATGCGCGGGCGCATGATGAATGTCGGAGAAATCGATCGCCATCAACTGGTGGAAAGCAAGCGACTGCTTCGCCGCGCCTTTGATGGGGACGTGCCAAAAGAAATCATGACGCGGAGAAAAGTGAGTTTTGCCGTCCCGTTTCGTGAATGGCTCGGCGGCCCCTTGCGTCCATTCGCCGCAGAATGTCTCGCAGGCTCCAAAATTGTAGAGCGGCTGGTTCGCCAGGAGGGGCTCGATGAATTACTAAATGGACCCGGCGGGACGATGACCGGGATGTTTCTCTGGCCGCTAGTGAATCTTGCTATGTGGGAAAAAACGATAGGGGTTGAGTGAATATGAAAAGATTAATCAAGGAGGGGTGTTATGCCTAGAAGTAAATTTGAATTTACGACAACCCTGAATGTTCATGTTGTAGCGGTTGAAACGGTTAGGCGCATGAAGGGGCTGATAGCATGACTAAACTAAGCATACAAATACCTGTGTACAATGCAGAAGAATATCTTGAGCTCGCTCTCAGATCGGTGATTGCATTTGCGCCGGATGATGCAGAAATCTTGATTGCTGACGACGGATCGAACGATCGATCGCCTCAAATAGCTGAAGCGATCGCCGAGCAACACGACTCCATAAAATTCAAACGGTTTGATACAAATCAGGGCTGCGCCGTGGTTCGGGCATGGATGGTTGAGCACACAGATGCAGACTTTATTGCACCGTTCGATGCGGATGATCTGATGCTTGAAGGGTACCTTGATAAAGCGCTCAGTAAAATTTCGTCCGATAACACCATAGCCATGGTCTATGCGAAAAACATTTGCTTCGAATCGAAACAAAGCAACATCACTTGTCGCGGTTTCCTCGGAAACAGCTTCAGCGCATTTTCCTTGGCATATATGTGCCCAATACCGCATGGAAGCGCCGTAATTCGACGTGGCAATCTGCTGCGCTGTGGGAACTATATGACAGTGCCTTGTCGGTCAGAGGAGCGCATTGGTATGGCTGACTTTTTCCTTTGGCTTCGCCTTCAAAGCACTGGCAAATTCTGTTTCTTGGATGAATGCGCATACATGTACCGGATTCATCCAACTCAACTTGGAAAACGTTCGGAAGAGCAATACCAACGTGAGAGAGATGCCGTGATTGCTTGGGTAGAAAACGATCATCCCACGATAAAGCAGTATATAGAAACAGGGGACATCCGTCTTCTCACTAACGAATCAAAACCATTGGCTATGTATATTGCGGGGAAACGGAGTCAACAAGCGACAGACCTCCTACAGCAATATGAATTGTATCAGCGGGCAGAGGCGCTATACCCAGACGACTTTTTATTACAGCACAAAATGGTTCAAAACCTCACCCAACAGAAGGACATCAGAGCGCTTGAATACTCCCTAAACCTCACCCAGCGAGAAGATTTGAGCTTAGATGTGATAAAAAACGTCCTAAAGGTTCACGCAAATCTATTGAAAGAACTGGGCGCACCATACGAAAACATTGTCCGCTTTGCCAGCACCATAGAACAACAAGATCAAGCGACAAAACACACGGCGGTACAGCTCGCAACCAATACATACAACAGATTTAAAACATAAGACGACTGGCACGTTACGCTCCATTTACTACAAATAAAGGGAGAATCATTAACCGCGAAAGAACGCAGAGAGCGCAAAAAAGAGGCGGGGTTGAGCATTGCCGAATGTAGATTGCCGATTTCCGATTGTAGGAGAAGAGTTCCCACTCGAACAAGAAATTTCGAATGTCGAAGGGAGAGGCATTTTCGATGACCGAGTTCCAAACGTTGGAAAATCCCCTCTCGGGAGGGGTGCCCGTAGGGCGGGGTGGGTTCTTTGGAGGATGGGATGTTGTCGAATTTCCAACCATTGGAAACGAGCTGGATCAGGCTTTCACAACCGCTGTCGCTAGAGGAGGTCAGAGGAACAGCCGAGAGAAGGGTTCCGAACCTTGGAAAACAGAAGATTTTTCATAAAACGTAGACGAGCGCTTCCAGCCTCGTTCTTTGGGTGAACTGAGCTTGAGGTTGGACGTTTTTGTTGTACTGGTTTTTGGTACAACGATAAATTCCACTCCCCT
>JAOZMR010000104.1 GCA_029934215.1 Pontiellaceae bacterium
TGGAATGGAGAATACTTAAAAAGCATTCTTGGAGTTTAGATGCGTTTGCCCTGGGAAACCATTGTTGTGCCGTTGACAGATATGATCGCCCAGCTTCGTACGAAAAATCCGAACGTTCGCATCTGTGTAGGTCATCTAAACTTTAACGGCGGTCCTGCCTTGGACATTCGCCCGCTAGTGGAAGCCATGGCAGAACGCCTCACCACAGAAGCCTCGCCCGTCGTCACCGTGCATCACTACCGGAACTGGAACGAAAAACCTACGGAAGAAAACCCGGATACGTTTGACTGGGCGCATCCCAATCTGAGTGGGCAGAAGAAAATGGCGAAGGCTTGGTTGGATGCCATGCGTCCATGGATAGAAACGTCCAAGCACAAAGAATCTGGACTGTTTTAGATTCGTTCCGGGGTCTCGATGCCTAGCAACGCCAATCCGTTTTTTAGGACGGAGGCGGTGAGGGCGCAAAGGCGGATGCGGCTTTCGCGTGGGCCTTGGTCGGCCTTTAAGAATGGTACGTTTTGGTAGAAGGAGCTGTAGGCTTGGCTGAGGTCGTACAGATAGTCTGCCATGACGCTGGGGCGGTGGAGCCGCGCGGCGGATTCGACCGCCGCAGGGAAGCGGGTGAGTTTTAGGGCGAGCCGGCGTTCTTGCTCTTCGGTGAGGACGATTGGGAATTCGTCGGGGCTGATGTCGGGGAATTTTGCGGCGTATTTGTCGCGGACGGAGGCGATTCGGGCGTAGGCGTACTGAAGATACGGCGCGGAGTTGCCGTCCATGGCGAGTGCTTTTTTCCAGGTGAAGGTGACGAGGCTGGTGGGGTTCTGGGAGAGGTCGGTGTATTTGATGGCTCCGATGCCGACGGCGCGGGCGACTTCGCGTTGTTGCGCTTCGTCCATGTCGGGACTGGATGTTTTGACGACTTCTAGGGCGCGGGCTTCGGCTTCGTCGAGTAGGGCGTCGAGCCGGATGACGTTTCCTTCGCGGGTGGAGAAGGTGGCTTCGGGCAGGCGCATGAGTCCGAAGTAGATGTGGGTGAGTTTGGTTTCGATGCCGAGCTTTTTGCAGATGTGGAAGAATTGTTTGAAGTGGAGTTGTTGGCGGTCGTCGGTGACGTAAATGATTTCCGAGGGTTGGAACTCGGCGGTGCGTGAGGCGACGGTGGCGATGTCGGTGGTGGTGTAGTTGAAGCCGCCGTCGGATTTGCGGACGATGGCGACGTTGAGTCCGTCGTTTTCGAGGTTGCAGATGAGGGCGCCGTCGGATTCTTCGGAGAGCTTTTCCTCTTCCAATCGCTCGATAACGCCAGCCAGATCGTCGTTATAAAAGCTTTCGCCTCGGTAGAGGTCGAAGGTGACGTCGAGGCGTTTGTAGATTTTGTCGAATTCGCCGAGGGTGAGGGCGATGAAGCTTTCCCAGAGCTTGCGGTTTTCGGCGTCGCCGCTTTGGAGTTTGACGAGTTCGGCTTTGGCGCGGTCGCGCCAGGTGGCATCGTCTTTGGAGCGGTTGTAGCTTTCGACGTAGATGCGTTCGAGTTCTTCGACGGGCGCGCGTTTTAGGGCGTCGTGGTCGGCGAATTCGCGGTAGCCGAGAATGATGAGTCCGAACTGGGTTCCCCAGTCGCCGAGATGGTTGTCGGCAATGACGTTATAGCCGAGGGCGCGGTAGAGGCGGTCGATGGAGTTGCCGATGACGGTGGAGCGGATGTGCCCGATGTGCATGGGCTTGGCGACGTTGGGGCTGGAGTAGTCGATGATGACGGTTTGGTTTTTTCCAATGTTTGGAAGTCCGAGTTTGTCGTCGGCGATCATGTTGGTGAGCTGAGAGGCGAGTCCGTCGTTTTTGAGCGTGATGTTGACGAAGCCAGGCCCAGCGATTTCAATTTTCTCAACGATGGCGGGCAGAACGGCGGTATCGACGAATTGTTGACCGATGGCACGCGGGTTGGATTTGAGCGCTTTGGCGAGCTTCATTGCGGCGTCGCATTGGTAGTCGCCGAACTGTTCGTTGCGGCTGGCGTTGACGCGCAGATTGATGTCGGAAAGGTCGGCGTCGGGGAAGCAGGTTGCGAATGTTTCGGCGCACCAGGCGGAGAGTTGTTGTTCGATGAGTTGGGTTTCTTTTTTCATATTGAGTGGTTCCTTAAAAATACAAATGAGATGAAATCATATTTCCCATGTGAGTAAAAGCGTCTTTTGGTGCATCTCATCTCATTTTGATGGGATGTTTTTCGATATAAAAAAACAAAATATGAGATTGCTTTTAAAATTTAGTGGATTAGATTGCAACGAACTACAGCGGTAGACCGTTGTTTGTTTTTTAAATTCAATTAGGGAGAAAAGTATGGCTGAAAAGAAAACAGCGAAGAAAGCCGTAGCGAAAAAAGCACCGGCAAAGAAGAAGGTTGCTAAAAAGGTTGCCATGAAGAAGGTGACCAAAAAGGCTACTGTGAAGACGGTGGTCAAAAAGGTCGTTGCAAAAAAAGCTCAGGCTGAAAAGGTCGCGAAGAAGGTTGTTGCAAAGAAAGTGACTGCGAATGTTGTAACGAAAGAGCAATTTGACTCGATGGTTAATGAAGCGGCATATTTCGCTGCGCAGAACGACGGCAACAAAAAGGGGTCTCACGATTACTGGATGGAAGCTATGGATGATATTTCCAAAAAGTTCGACGTCAAGTAATTGCTTTAGAGTTACTGGAATCGAAAACCGCCCGATCGAAAGATCGGGCGGCTTTTATATACATTAGCCCTTATTTAGTTTTTAGAATTGTACTGTCGGAGCGGTTGCCGCTTCTTGCGCTGCCTCAAAGGCTTCTCGTTTGTCGAAGCCGAATAGGTTTGCAATGAGCACGCCTGGGAATTTGCGAACGGATGTGTTGTAGCCGCGAACGCTTTCGTTATAGCGGCGACGCTCAACAGATATCCGATTTTCTGTTCCAGATAGCTCGTCTTGTAGGGCGAGGAAGTTTTGATTCGATTTGAGCTGGGGGTAGTTTTCGGCAACGAGCATGAGCCGCCCGAGCGCCCCTTGCATCTCGTTGGCGACTCCAACTTTTTCGGTTGCTGTGCCCGCCGAGGCCCATTGACTGCGTAAGCGTGTTACTTCGGTGAAGACCCCTTTTTCGTGGTCAGCAAACCCTTTTACGGTGTTGACCAAGTTCGGGATTAGGTCGAAGCGTCGCTGCAATACTGTTTCCACGTTGGCCCATTGCGCATCGACTCCCTCTTGGAGCCCTACGAAGTTGTTGTAGTTTCTTTTGACCATCGAGAAGGGTAGCGCGATGATGATGAGAAGGATGATTCCGGTGATGATTAGTTTCTTTTTCATATAATTTGCTCCTGTTGAATGTGCGCGTCGACGGCATCGGTAACGCTCTCTATGGTTTTTATGTAATCTTCAAAAAGTTTTTCTGTATCGATGTTTTTTGCTTTGAGCGATCCGTCCTTCAGCTTCTGAACGTTCCGAAATACGCCGCATGGAACGGGGATTGTTTCGTTGAGTTTTTCCAAGGCTTGGAATTTTTTTTGCGGGATGTTGTTTGTGAAGAGACGGAGGCTTGCTCGAAATAGGATTAAAAACGAGGAAAGCGATCGAACCATGAGCCCGCTCACCTCTTTCGCGTTGCCGGATGCTAATAGGTATTGCTGGCGAAGCTGAATCAGACTGCCGCGTAGCTCGTGCTCGATCTGGAGGCGTAGGTTCGCGGTACTGATTTCGAGGTCGCTGACAAGGTCTTCTCCGTAGAGGATCTGATGGCACTCCTTTATGTCGAGGAGTTCGACAGGAAAGACGTCGGTTGATTTCTTGAGTCGCTCCATCGTGAACAGCAAGGGTGCCGGATTTCCGGCATGCGCCCAAGCTTTCGCCGTTTTCGAGAATGCTTGCAATGCGTCCTTATTGAGATCGCCGGTAACGACCAGCACGTTATAGTCCGAGCATTTTCCCGCATGATCGCCGGCTGCCGCAGATCCATAGAGGATCACAGATTTCAAATTGCTTCCGCAGGCTTTTTCTAGCCCCTGAGTGAGTTGTTCTAGTTTCATTTTCAGTCCTCCTGTAATCCCTTCGTTTAATCCGCCGGTCTCGTTTCACCATCCACCACTGGCTCCACCGCCTCCAAAACCTCCACCGCCGAAACCGCCGCCTCCGCCTCCAAAGCCACCGCTACGTCTTCCGCCGCCGCGCCCGCTGGTGAGTATCAAAAACAATAGCAGGCGCGGATGGCGAATGGCTAGATAGATGAAGCCGATAATAAAAAGGACGTTCAGGAATGGATTAGATTTTCGCGGTGTTCGTGTTCCGTTGCCTCGGCGTGCATAGCGCGGTGCGTCAGAAATGGTGATGCCTCGTTCTGCTGCGATCAAGCTCACAATTCGGGTCGCAGCGGCGGTCAAGCCGGCTCCGTAGTGCTTCTTTTCGAATCGGGGAAACAGTTCCGCGCGAAGAATTCGTCCGCTCAGCCCGTCCGGAATGACGCCTTCTAAACCGTACCCAACCTCAATGCGAGCCTCGCGGTCCTCAATGGCTGCTAACAGCAGAACTCCGTCATCCTTCCCTTTTTGACCCACTCCCCACCGTTCAGCTAGGCGGATGGAGAAATCGTCGATTTGTCCGCCATCCAGCGAGGGAAGAGTCACAACCACCACAGCATCTCCGGTTTTTTGCTGAAGTCTAACGAGCATCGTTCGAAGTTGCTTCTCCTCCGTAGCAGAAATCACATTCGCGAAATCGTTCACCAGTCCGCGCGGTTGCAAGGTATTGAGAAGTTGATCCGAAGCATAACCCGCCCAGGGCGCGACGAGAAGCAACAGTATAAAACTAAAATTGAATATTCGCATCCACACACACTACTAAAACCGTTGCTCCATTCAATCTCGAAAGCAAATTTTCCGCATCCTCTGCGTTATTATGGTTGCAGTTTGTCCTACAAAACAGAGATACTCCCCGCATCGCTAATAAATTAATCAACACAGGAGCTGCGATATGAGTAAAGGTACAGTCAAATGGTTCAACGCCGACAAGGGATTTGGATTCATCACCCCGAACGAAGGATCGACAGATCTTTTCGTACATCACTCTGAAATCAAGTCGGATGGTTATGCCACGCTTGCTGATGGACAAGTTGTAGAGTTTGACGTTGGAGAAGGTCAAAAAGGTCCCTGCGCGAAAAACGTTACAGCCATTGCTTAGTCGGTTTCCGAGCAATGTTTAACAGAAAAGCAGCCGGACGATGTCCGGCTGTTTTTTTGTTTCTAGAACTCCAGCCCTCATGCAAAATCACTATTTTTCGTGTTTGAAAATTTCACCTTGGAGATGGCTTCATTCGATTTGCGAGGCGAAAGGCGCCACGCAGAAATAACCTGTTTGAAATACGGATCATAAAAAAGAAATTTAACGCAGTGAATCAACCGCAAAAGAGCGCAGATTGCGCAAAAAAACAGACGGATTAAGCGTTGGTGGGGATGGAGGCTTTTCCTGCCGTGAAGAATTTTTCACAACCTCTTCGTTACGAGGAATAGAGAGGAACTTCGGAAGGGAATTCTGACCACTTATCTTCACTAATCTGCCGGCGACGCAATGAGCTGCCGGAATTGTATTATTTTTGCTGTATAAGCATCTGGGTAATCCCCAAATAGAGAAATAACGGAATAGAGTTTTTCGTCAAGCTCAGTTCACCCATGGAACGGAGGATGGAAGCGCTCGTCTATGTTTTATGAAAAAATCTTCTATTCTCCAAGATTCGGAACTCTTTTCTTTCAATCGGAAATCGGAAATCTTCAATCAGAAATGCCCCTCTCTTGTGGCTAAAACTCTTCCGCGCATGAACAGTTCCAGACCCCATTCACCCAAAGAACGAGGCTGGAAGCGCTCGTCTACGTTTTATGAAACCTCTTCTGTTTTCCAAGGTTCGGAACTCTCCCCTCGGCTGTTCCCCTGACTTCCTCTAGCGGAGAGGAGAGGAATGTTGAATATCGAATAAGGAATTTCGAATATCGAAGGGAGAGGCATGTTCAATGGCCGAGTTCCAAACCTTGGAAAATCCCCTCCAGGGAGGGGATAATGGGTGGGAGGTTAAGCGTAATCACCGTTGTTTTCAGGGTTGGAACAGTCCTTTGATTCGTAAATTTCATTCATTCGGTGGGCAAAACCCGAGTTGGGGAGGTTTTCGCAGAACGATGATAAAGATTGTCCCAGCGCTTGACAAACCCGTTCCTGCCCGCTTCAAAAACCGTCCCATCATTCTGCCGTCAATCATTCTGCAAAAACTCTCCACCAACGTTTAACCCTTCTTTTTTTGCTTCCTATGCGCTCTTTCGTGGCAAATCCTCTTAACCTCTCACTCATTAAGGGGTGCCGCAGGCGGGGTGGGTTCTTTGGAGGAGGAGGGAGGAGCATTGCCGAATGAAGAGTGCCGATTGAGGATTTTTGGAGAGTTGGGCTTCCATGGGTTGGAACCCTTTTCTTTCAATCGGCATTCGGAAATCTCCAATCGGAAATGCCTATCCTTTTTTAAACCCGCTATCGCTAGAGGAAGTCAGAGCGAAGAGATCGCAAAAACAGCAGGTTATTTCTGCGCGGCGCCAAACGTGAAAATCGGCGTTTTGCGTGAGGGCTAAACCTCGGGAAAAATAGTCAAATCGGGTCGGCGGTCGGCGGTCCATTTTTCTGCTTGTTCGCGCCGCCATGCGGCGATCGCCGCGTGGTCACCAGAAAGAAGTACCGACGGAGTGTCCAACCCTTGGAAGTTTGCGGGGCGTGTATATTGCGGTCCCTCTAGTAGCGACACAGAAAACGACTCACTATCGGTCGCCCCTTCGCCACCCAGTACATCTGGGAGGAGACGGACTATTGAATCGATGACGACCGCTGCGGAAAGCACGCCGTTGGTTAGCACATAATCGCCAATCGAGATGTCCTCATCGACGAGCTCCTGTCGGATACGTTCATCGATTCCCTCGTAGTGCCCACAGATAAAGATCAGGTGTTCTTCCGTGGAAAGTTCTTGCGCACGGGCTTGTTTGAAAGGTATCCCCTGTGGGCACATTAGAAGCACGCGGCTACTTGCTGTGCGAACCGATTCCACCGCCTTAAACATCGGCTCCGGCTTCATCAGCATCCCCGGACCGCCTCCAAAAGGTCGGTCATCAGTCTTGCGGTGTTTATCCGTAGCAAAATCACGGAGTTGAATACTGTTGAATTCCACATGCCCCGCCTCAGCGGCACGCTTCATCATGCTATGCCCCAAAAAACCGTCGAGCATTTCTGGGAAAATAGTAATTATATCGATTTTCATAAAAAAGAGGGTGAGCACACCAAATATCAAACATCGAATACCAAATATCAAATACCAAATATCGAACACCGAAGGAATAGATTTTCTACCCTTCGCCATTCGACACCCATTGTTCGGTATTCGATACTCCCTACTCAACGATTTCTAGCATTGCGCGACGACCGTCGCGGGCAGCAATCGCGCCGAGGAGTGTACGCATTGCGCCAACAGTCTTACCGCTGCGCCCGATGACCTTACCGACATCTTTAGCGTTGCAACGCAGTTCGTAGACGACGCTTTTCTCGGTTACAACCTCGGTAACCTTGACTTCGCGAGGATGGTCAACCAACGAGGTGATCATCAACTTAACCAACTTCTTCATAATTAAGACTCCTGCTTTTCAGGAGCATCCTCTACCGGTGCGTCTTCGATAATTGGTGCTTCTACAGCATCCGGAACAGCGTCGAGCACGGCTTGTGTATCGATGATCGCCTTTCTGGGAGCAGCACCCGGAGCAACGCCTTCACCTGCGCGAGCCTTTTTGATCAGGCTTTTTGCGGTAGAAGACATCTGGGAACCAACCCCCTGCCAGTAATCAACGCGGTCAAGTTTCACGCTGAAATTATCATCAGCTTTTTTCGGGTCGTACCAGCCAAGCACCTCAAGGTAGCGGCCGGTGGTTGCAAAGCGCGAATCAGCGACAACCAGACGATAGAAGGGGTTGTTGCGGGCGCCCATGCGGCGTAAACGTATTTTTGTAGCCATAGTAATATATCTCCAGTCCAATATTGCGGGTTCTCCCGCAGAAAAGAACGTACGGTTTACCCCATTCACCTCATCCATTCAAACCTTTTTCCATTTTTTCTGATCATTCAACAAAAATGCACAAGCGACTACGCCGCAACGTTCCTGCTTTGCCGTTGAAAATAAAACATATAAACAGGTTTCACTGCGTGATGGTATATGGCTTAATGACGCCTCATTAAAAAAAGGAAATAGTTTATGAGCAATCAACCTGGAAAAATTAGCGATGTCAAAATGGACGCAGCAAACCTCTACCGCGAAGAAGCTTACACCGACCTTAAAACCGGCGGCATTCGCAAACTTATCCCCATCAACTTGGATGGTTCAGCAGATGCGTCACGCGCCGCAATCTATAGTGGGCATACGCAGGTGATGAGCCCGCACGGTCCTGTCCCTATGCAAGGCACGATCGAGGCGAAAACTCTTGAAGAAGCCGTGAATGGGTTCCCACAAGCCATGGAAGACGCCATGAGTAAAATGGTGGAAGAGGCACAGAGACAACAACAAGCTCAGGCGAGCAAAATTGTTACGCCAGATGATCTAAAAAACGATAACGGCGGAATTATCGTTTAGCTCGCCATAGTAGGTAGGGTCGGATGGTGTTTTGAAAACAAAAATCAGGTTTCGCTTCGTGCGGATCAGATTTTTCGACCCTATTGAAATTGCGAAACCTACCCAAGAATAGAAAGTAGCGCAACCGTCTCGCTGGCTGTCCGCAGCCTTACCACTTAACCCAAGTTTCCCCGTTTGGGAGTGAATTTTATGAAAAAATCGCATCCCACCTATCCGTTTGGAGTTATGCTCAAAAGAAATTGCCCGTACGGCGTGGAATTTAC
The DNA here is from genome assembly GCA_029934215.1 of Pontiellaceae bacterium. Lineage (GTDB taxonomy): Bacteria > Verrucomicrobiota > Kiritimatiellia > Kiritimatiellales > Tichowtungiaceae > Tichowtungia. Next base: position 8,911 of record JAOZMR010000104.1, read on the forward strand.
GACCGACTGTCGCTGGTCAAAGGCGCAGTGGCCGGCTTCTTGAGCGGATCGAGAGGTTCCGCATTGCTTGACGCGGTCGGGCAAGATGATGCGCTACTGCGCGACATGGGAATCGAGAGCCTGCCCG
>JAOZMR010000105.1 GCA_029934215.1 Pontiellaceae bacterium
AGCTCTCCTTGTTGCGCTGGAAACTGGGCTGTAAGGCCAAGCAGGAACCTGAGTTCAGGTTTTATGCTCTCTATGATGAATGGCACTAAGTTAAGGGGTTTTAGCCGGAATGCAGGCAGTCTTGAATTTGCAACACTAAAAAGAAAACAACGAAAACGGACAGGATCAGTTTTTGATCACGAATAGCACGAATTTACACGAATGGGACTAAAATAGATAAGAATTGAGCCTGAAACGATTCGTGTAGATTCGTGTAAATTCGTGATCAAAACAGCTGTAGAATCGTGATTTAGTTCGATAGGCAATGATAGCAAAAGGGGCTTAACTTAGTGCCATTCATCCGTGGGGACTTCTCTTTTCAGCCTCTGAAAGAACCCACCCCGCCCTATAGGGGGTTTTCCAAGGGTTTGAACCCTTTTCTTTCTTTCCTTCATGTAAAATCATCGGTTGAAACAGGCTTGGTTTTGTGCCATTCATCCGTGGGACGGCCACGCTAAGGCGTGGTAAACATCCGTGGTAATAAATCTCCCGATGTTTGGACATTTTTATTTAAAGAGGCGTCATTCAACTTGCGAGGCAAACCTCTGAATTGGGCGTTTTGTATGAGGGCTGCTGTTCATCATAGTGGCGGGAGCATCTTGCTCCCAATTTAGGGAGCTGGAAGCTCCCGCCACTCTCCTTTTCCTGCCCATTCCAATGTTTGGAAACCTACTCCAGTTCAACCTTGATTTTGTAGAAATCGCTCGGGCTTGGGTTCGGATTTGTGTACCCGCCTTGTGGCCAGAAAAGATTCGTTTCCAAGGGTTGGAAGTTTTCTAGAAGATTTGTTGTCCACCAGATGGAATAGACGCGCCCAGAAATTGCGCTCCAGTGGAGGGCATTTCCTGAAACGGGATTCAAGATCAGGCGACTGGTCGCGTTGGTTGGGTCGAGACCCGCAATATACGCTTCTCGGACGGTGTTGACTCCGTTGGAGCAGAGTGCCGTCGGGTTGAGATTCCCTCCGTGGGAATCTTCCCAAGCATCGGGGAGACCGTCGCCGTCGGCGTCAACACCTGTGGGGGCATCCAGCACTAGTAGATGATCTGGATAACTGTACGGACTCCCTCCAACTGTTGTTGATACAACAACATCTGGAACGGTAAGCACTTGTTCGGCACTAGCATCCCAAACCTTGAAGCGTATGTCTTCTCCTTCGGACTCCACGTTAATCGCTAACGCGACAAGTGCTGTTTGGTCAAACATGATGTCAACGTGCTGAATACCTCGTAGCTCATTGCCAACATAAGCGGCTACGACATCTCCGTATGACGCATTCACCCCATGTAGTTTCACATCCGCAAAAACGCTCATCACTGGGTTTGGATAAACAACAGAATCGCCAAACGGATGAACCGACTGGGTTCCATTGTTTACCATGGACGATACGGAAGACATTCCATTCAAAAAGGGAGATTCGTTTTCATTAAACACCAATGTGTACGCTTGGTTTGCCTTCACCCAATACCCTCGACCTGGGCGCATGTGTGTTAGTGAATTCACCATATCAGGAACGTCTGGGTTAAAAACACCGGTTGAATCTGTAATTTGGTCGATCACATTGGAGGCCAGAGCGTCCGCCAACACAACACGAATTCCTGCGGCTCCTGCCAAAGGATATCCGACATGGTTCCATCCTTCTGCCAACTGAATGGTTGCGGCAGTTCGCCGCACGGGCGGGCCAGATAACGTCAGCAGTTGATCCGAGTCCATTTGCAACCAGAACCCATTTACCGGAATGAATTCCAACAATGTATTCCATGCGTCTGGCAAAGCCGGATCAAAAGAACCACCATCGCCTTTCACAAAAGAGACCGAATCGAGCACGTTGCTCAAGACACTGCGAATGGTCGGATCGTCAAAATCGAGATTGAAAGAAACCTGATTCCATCCGACAGACAAATCCATATTGAGAGCAATATCATCAGAGACAATGATCGGAACAAGATCATCTGGATAGGAACCCTGCGTTGTGCCAGAAACCGCGTTGATGTTGCAATCTGGACTGACGTCGTAAACCACACTTTCGCTACTGTCCCAGAGCTTAAAGGTCAACAGTTCGCCATTTTGCGCGACCTGTACGCCCAGATTAACTCCGGTGAATGTATCTTCAACAATCACCTCCGCCTTGCCTCTCAGCTCCGTTCCGCTGAAGACGGCTATAATATCCCCGCTAGATGCTGATTCTCCAAACAGCTCGACCCGTCCGAGAATATTCATTCCGACCGTTGGATAGGTTTCTGGGAAACCAAACGGGTCGTCCGCCACCGAAGTATACGTTGCCTGCAATGTGATGTTTGATCTCGGCATGGTTACGTTTGCCGTTGCGTTGGAAAGGGCATCCACGAAATCGACATCACCAACCCATCGTTCAAAAATCTGACCGGACGGCGCGGTTTCGGCATCAATCAAAACCGTGCGATCCGATGGATACACTCCACTTCCGCTTCCCTGATCCACGGTCAACCGATATCCGGTGTAGGTTGCAGTTACGCTCACATCATGGGCGGGCATAATCACCGAAGTCGAAGCGGAGCTGGCGTCAGCCAAACTATTTGTATCGCCCGACCAGGCATCAAACCGTTCGCCAGACGGCGAAGCATCTGCAACGAGCGAAACCGTTTTCCCAAGAGTATAAGAACCGCCACCGGAACCGTTATTTACCGTCAGCGTATAATTCGGCGCATGATAGGTTGCCGTAATCGACACGTCATGATCCGGCATAATCAGCGTTGTATTTGTCGCAGAAATATCGAGCACGCAATCTGTATCGCCAGTCCACACATTGAAAACCTGCCCCGAGGGCGGAGCGGAAGCCACAATTGGAACAACATGACCGACGCTGTACTGCCCCGACTCTGCACCACCCGTCACCGTCAACTCGTGCTTGGCAGGCAAATAAATCGCAGTGATACCGATACTCTGATCTGGCATCCGAACCCGAGTTACATAGTTTGATGTGTCGTCGAGATATTGGGTAGCACCCTCCCAATGTGAAAAGACACGTCCGGTCGGTGCGGCATTCGCCCATACTGTTACAAACTCGTCTTTGATATACTCGCCACTACCGGTGGCATCATTAACAGACAACTCGCGGAAATCACCTTCTGAAACGAAGCCCCATAAAAGTGGTGGAGCATAGGAAGATGCACTCGATCCGCTTGTCAACAAATAGTTGCCATCCGGAGAAAAAACCGCACACCCAGAACCACTCTCCATATCATATATCATGATTCCAGATTCAATATCCCAAACTTTAGTTGTTCCGTCTTGTCCTGCTGTTGCTATAAGCAACCCGTCAGGTGACACATCGACAGAATATACGCTTCCACTATGCCCAGAGAAGGAGCGAATCTGTGTTCCCGTGGCTACATTCCACAAACGGACTGTTCCGTCATAACCACTCGTCAACAGCTTCGACCCGTCTGGTGTGAACTTAATTGCTTTAACACCTGGCGCATGTCCATAAAACGAACGTACCAAAGCACCCGTAGAGAGAGACCACATTCTGACAACATCCCACCCAGCAACAACATAGGAATCATCGGGCGAAATCGCAACCGCTTCGATCTGCGCATTCATTGAATGGGTTCGAACAAGACTACCGTTTGTCGCATTCCAGACCTTAACTTTGGAATCCGAACCTCCAGTAACCAATTTGCTACTATCTGAAGATAAGGCAATGGAATAGATTGAACTTGTATGAGCAGAAAACGAACGAATCAGGCTTCCGCTCATCACACTCCACAACTTGACGTTACCATCGCGGTATCCAGCTGCTAAAACCGTCCCAGATTTCGACAATGCCGACTGGTTTAAGTGTCCTAAATACGGGGCAAATGTATCAGACAATTCCTCATCCCATACATTCCAAAGTTTTGCTTTATTTTCGACAATCGATAGATTTCCCCATCTGGTCGTCACAAAACTCTCTCCATCTGGTGAAAAACCACTAACCATGCCAGATGGACCAAAATCATAATGGCTCTGCAATGTGCCATTATGCGCCGACCAACGAAGCATATGTAAGTCGTAGTCGATTCCTAAGATCGTTCCGTCAGGCGTACAGGCAACGTTATAAACACTGGATGAATGACCGACAAGACTTCGAACAAGAGATCCTGTATTCGGATTCCAAACGTGAACGCCATCTTCTCCACCCGAAACTAGATAGCCCCCATCTGGAAAAAAGGCTACCGAGTAGACTGGGCTGCCCCCTGCTACTCCAAACGTACGCACACAGGTTCCGCTATTCACATCCCAGAGCCGAACGGGATAGTCTCCGGTCATCTGCCAGGCACCACTTAAGATCTGGAGACCATCCGGCGAAAAATCAATACTAGACACTCGGTTTTTGTGTCCTGTAAAGTTCCGTATCCAACTTCCATTATCTGCATTCCACAATTTGATTAAGGCATCATTGTCTCCGGTGGCCACAGTGCTTCCATCTGGAGAAAACGCAACTGTGTACGAAGAAGAGGAGTCTGACGCACGGACTGAGAACAATCGCCCACCCGACGTTACGTCCCATACGCACAAATTCCTATCATATCCAACGGAAGCAATTCTTTCACTATTCGACGAAAAAGCGATTGCAGTCACACTGGAACCGTGCATGTCGTACTCCCTAATCATTTCGCCACTGTATAGATCCCACTGTCGAACGCCCCCGTCACCATGCCCAGTCGCAACTGTCTTCCCGTCAGGCGCAATGGCGACCGAGGAACAAGGGGACGGGTGATCAAAACGCATCAACATTTTTGCTGTTGGCAACTCGAGTAGTGAAGCACACCCACCTCCGTTTGAAACCAAAAACCGACCGTCTTTGGAAACATCCATTTCATACCCCATCCTTCCTCCGAATCTCCGAAGAATATGCGGGGTAAGCACACCGGAAGAATTCATATATCCAGTAACACACTGGCTATACTCGCTCATTCGACTGCCTGTATCGCTTGCCGAGGATTTGATCCAGTAATGATAGTTAACACCTGGAGTTGCTTCGACATCGTTAAAGTACGTTGATTTTTGCCAGTCATTGATTGCTGTCTTTTCACCGTTTTCGGAAGTCGCTCGATAGACTTGATAGTGAGTTGCTTCTCCTACAGCATTCCAGCTCACAACCACTTTGTAACCAAACACCCCATCAGTCGCGCCAACACCCGTTGGGGAGGGAAGGTTTGGAAGATCCTCTGCCATTGTTTCAAATTTCTGGTCAATCAAATCACTGTCAGCCGATTCAGCGTCCAGCAATCTGGAATCTTCATACATCTCAATTTTCCAATCGTATGAACCATGAGCCAATCCTGCGGAACCAACGGATGCAAGGCCCCAGTTTTGCAATCCTGCTTCGCCTGCAAGTGTTCCGCTGTTTTCAAAATAGGTCGTCCAGACGCTTCCTGTTTTATATGAAAGCTTGAACCGAATATTCGCTGAGCCGGAAAGCGTGGTGGAAAAGCGAAGTTTTCGCTGATGCGTATAGCCATCGCCATCCTCATCCAGCTCTTCGCTCCAGTAAACATTAGACAAAGCCCCTGTTGTTATCGATTCCACCAATCGATGCCCGCTGTTATGCGTGCTGTATTCGCTGGCATTCGCCCCGTTTACGCTGGTTGCGGATTTGATCCAATAATAATACGTTGTACCCGTTTCGGCTGAAGTGTCGTAGTAGGTTCGCGATGTTTGCCAGGAACCCAACGTGGTTTTGGAACCGCCAATGCTTGTTGCGCGATATACTCGGTAGTGCGTGGCTTTGTTGACTGCATTCCAAGATATGGAAACCATGCTTTCCAATGTTCCGTCAGATGCATTTACGCCTGCAGGCGCGGCTAGTTGAGTGAGTTCTTTCAGGTAGCCCGTGTCCATAACGCTATATGCGCTAGCATTTGCTCCCGCCGAATTTTCCGCGGCTCGGACACAATACCAGTAAACCACGCCCTCCGCGGCGGTGGTGTCATCAAACGAGGTTCCTGTTTGCCAACCACTCACCGCTATTTTTGCGCCAGCGGCACTGGATGCACGATACACTTTGTAGTGCGAGGCTTCGGACACACTCCCCCAACTGATCCGCACGTCATCAAGATAGAGTCCTTTGCTGGCTGAGACGCCCAAGGGAGCTGACAAACCTGCACTGGGTGTGTTTTGGAGCACACGATACGCATCAATCAAACCATAGCCCGAATCACGATCCCAACCGGCATCTTCAATATCCAGAGAACCAGCAACGAGTGCCTGTCGAACCTCAGACACCGAAAGCCCAGGGTTTTTATCCAACATCAGCGCAACAATCGCCGCCGCATGAGGAGCCGCCGCAGACGTTCCAGGAAAAGGATTAAACCCATCTGTGGCACATTTCACGCGATCTGCAGCTGCAAAATCTGGCTTGTTACGAACCGTCCCCCCTGAAGATGTGTAATTTCCAGGCGTAACCGATGACCCATCGGCATGATAAAAGATTCGCCGCGGCCCGTCGGAAGAAAAATACTCAACACTTTCTCTGCCGTCAAAAACCCCGCCGCTCCCGCGAGCTGAATTCGCATCCACCGCAGCTACAGCAATACAGCCCGCTGCGGCACTCTGTCCATAAATTTGACCCGCAGTCCCGCCCGCAAGTCGACCCCGGTTCGTATTCAAATGCAAAAACCGAGTTCCCGACCCAGATTTTCGGACAACCAACAAATAATACCCTTCGTAATTCACGTTATACGCAAATCCTTCCAGCGGGTCATCATTTCCGTTTTGAAGGTTTGCAGAGCTTCCAACGATATTTCCGGAAGAATCCACGAGATATAAGTCATAATCATTCCCCGATGCTTGCTGTTTGTCTGACCACTTTAATAAAATTACATTATTTATACCGGAGGTAATTCGTATTAACTCTCCCGACCCGAAGTTATGAGTTTCGTACTCTGTTCCCTCAATCGTTCTATACAAACTAAAATCACCTTCCCACACCCCGCTTTGCCCATCGTGTTGGTTTCCAGAATTTCCGGCGGAAGAAAGATAGACCACCCCATCAGCAACAACATCTTCAACCGCGTCCGCAATTATTCCGTCTTCAAACGCAGGTTCTGCAAAATATGCAACATCATCAACAATCACATCGCAACCCGCATCCCGCAGTTTGCGAATGTTCTGAGCAAATACAGGCGCGCCACCGGAAGCTGTGGCGAAATACAACTCAGCGTCTGGTGCCAAATCATGAACGATTTCAAGCATAGCCAAACCTTCATCCGACCCGTCTCCGGCTTGCCCAGGCAACACAGTAACGCGTCCTGCGGGCAAATCACCTTTGGCAATAAGGGTGTTGAGTTGCGATGAACTTGCGCTATCTGAAAGCACTCCAATTTTTACACCCTCGCCGCTCACGTTAAAACCAGCTCGTGCAATATTGGCTCGATGCGCAACATCCCCTTCGCTCACATTCATCTTGTTCACAACAGGAGGCTCATAACGCCGGATAAATTGAACGCTGTCCATATAGGCAAGAGTCTCCAACGCGGACGGCGAAAACTCTGCACGAATCCAATCATGCTCCTGGAAAACACTACGAATACACCCGCCCAAACGCTCCATCTCCTGCAACAAGTCCTCATTGACCTGAGCCTTTATTATCAAATCCAGCTTGGCTATTGATTGACCGGAATTGATATCCAAAGAATCGCCTTGAGGAATCAGACCCAACAAAACTGAATCGATTTTCTGGAGATGAGCCGGTCTGCTCTCCTTCCTTAAAAGCGCATCTTTCAATTGCTTTAAACCCGACGGACTCAACTGAGTCAACAAAGGTTCGCTCGAAGCCTTTTGAGATTTTGCAGATTCTGGAACCGATTCATTTTCATCAGAAACAACCGGAGCTGACTCCGAAACAGATGAAACCGGTTTCTCCGATTGCATCCCGTCCAACGAGACGTTGCCTTCAATGCCAACCGCATCATTTCTCACAACCGTTTTCTGAGCAATGGCCTTAAAGGGAATAGTCTCCATAGAATAAGTGAAGGGGTGTTTTTTAAACTTCTCGGATTTTTTCACGACAACCGCCGTTATGATGTAGCTCTCGTTGTTTCCGATTTCTTGCGACCCAAACCAAATATTACCATTTAGCGTATCACTTCTCTTTGTTAGCAATTTCTCGAACTGAAAAATTTCGGTTCCCGACGGATCTTTCGTATTCCGTTGAAACACGACCACCTTGTAATCCATCATATCAGCCGTCCAAACATCTGTTTCTGCAGACACAGAAACCGGCTCATCTTCCCAAAAAACTGGGCTTCTAACTTCAATTTCCAGATCAATATGCATTGGTTTAACAAATACACTCCGAATGGCTATCAGAGCGGAAATTACACCAAGCAACGTTATTGTGTTTCGTATCCATTTTTTCATAATCGGTTCTCCTTATTAATGTTAAGAGCCCGACGCAAAAAAAACGCGGACTCAAGTCCACGTTCTAATCTTAGGCATCACCAAACGCCCTTCCAAAGAAACATAAACACGAGTCCGCGCCACATGTGGCGCGTCTCTGTTCAGTTCGTTTCTTTGGATAAAATTTGGTGATTTTAAGATTAAAACGTACTGCGCGTTAACGCATTAAAATGGTACCGCAACTCGCGGTGGATGTCCCTTTTTGGACAGGTATACTCCTTTTTCTTTTCCTTTTTCGATTTCTGCGATTACTCGCCATCGAATTATTTTTATTCAATTCGCATCGAAGGTAACGGCTCCAGCCGAGATATGCCAGAAATAAAAAAATTCATTTCAAATTCTCCAAGGTCTGGAACCTTTCAGAGCCAGCAATCAAACAAGGTGTCAGATTGCAACACTAAAAGAAAACGCACAGAGGACGAGTAGGATCGCAGGATTAGTTTTTGATCACGAATGAACACCAATCAACACGAATCTTTTTTCCATCCCATTTGTGTGCATTCGCGTCCATTCGTGGTTCAATCTCCATCTTTATTCGCAGTGGAATTGG